>JALZWI010000125.1 GCA_023299895.1 Arenicella sp.
CCATTCATAAATATTTTTAAATAAATTAAGAAAAAAGAAAGTTTCATGAAAATTAAATTAATGAAATTATATAAACTCTAGAGAGAGCCTTAGCCTTGCTTGTTTTAAAAAAGAAGCTTTTGTCGCTGTGCTTGATATTAGCTTACATATCATTCATGTTTGATGTAAACGCCGAGTCTAAGGTCACCCGAATAACTGCAGAAAATGCACTAGAATTGGTGCAATCTGGGCCGGATGCGATTGGCGGCATAGACGATTGGTTTATGAGCAATGGCATTTTATGTGCAGTCATCTCTGATATTGATCATGAAGGTGAATTCTCAAGTAAAGGAGGAGTACTCATTGATTTGGGATTTTGTGATCGCGCTGATGATCATTTGACGATTATCCAAGACTTACTTGATGGTAAACGCAGTAGTCCAATGAATGTTAGTCATATTGAATTTGAGACTGATAAAAATTCTGCAAGTGTGATAACAATAGCTCAACAAAGTGGAGCCAGAGTGATCACTCGTTACACGTTGAGTGAAGATAGCCCTACGCAATTATCAATCTCAAAAGTGCTTAACATCAGCGATGACAGTCTTGCTGATTTCAATCTCTATTCTGCAGCATGGTTTAACTATCACTCTCTTGAAACGTTTGTCTTTTCTCCGCTCGAACCTAAAAAATCACGTGGTTTCAATAATGTTGATATCGTAACGAGAGGCATTTCTGCGCTCGGACAAGCGACTAGTAATGCAGATGTGGTTGCATTAATGAGCCCTCCAGATGCTGATTTTCCGATTAGTTATGGTTGGCAATTGAAATCGGCAATGCGAATAAGCAAAGATAACAGTTATCAGTTACCTAGGTTTATCTTAAGTGATGAAGAGTCGACAGCAACGCTGGTATTAACGGATAGTTTTTATCTTGGCGATGGATCGAGTATTGGTCTTGTGCAATTACCGCAGATACCATTTCTTACTTTAGATGGGCTTGATCAAATTCAGATTGAAGAAGTTATTTATGTTGGAGACAGAGCTGACGTTGCCTCAATTAGTGATCAGTTCTTACAAGAAGGCCAAATAGTTTCTGGGCGAGCGGAGGATGTGAATTCAGTGATACATGTTTATCAAGGCGAGCAGCCGATAACGTTTGTGCGGCCAGACATAAATGGCCGTTTTGAATTTAAGCTGTTGGCGGGAGAGTATCGTCTTGAGCATCGCGGCTCTGCCAATCGATCAGTCGACCATCCATTACAAATTAACAAGGTAGATAAGGATATAGGCGTGTTAACCCTACCAGCCTTGGGCCAATTGATATTGCCTAAAGGCCAAGCAATGCGTTTAGTTGTGGTTGGTATCAACGGCACGCCTGACCCAAACTTTGAAGATAGGCTAACTGGATATTCCGTTAGTTCTGGTGATGATGAGTTTCATACATCAGCCATTCGACAACTATTTTTAGCTGGTGACGACAGCGATCCTCGAAGCATCGATTTGGCTGCTGGCGAGTATCGAGTGTATGCTACCCGTGGTCCAGAATATTCTCTTACTAACAAAGAGATGCAAGTATTTACAGCTAAGCAAACTAAACTAGAGATTGAATTACCACAGCAGGTTATCAATACGCCAGGCTACATTTCTGCGGACCTGCATGTGCATGCAGGTGTCGGGTTTGATAACACCTTTTCAACAAAGGCTAGAGTAAAAACGTTTGTGGCTGAACATGCTGAGGTAATGGTGTCGAGTGAGCACGATGTGCTGATGGACTTCGCGCCGATTATTTCTGCAATGAAACTTGCTGATAAAGTGGTTTCTGTTGCAGCAGTAGAAATGACTAGTTTGTTACCTTCAAAGCTAAATCCTTATACAGGTGGGCATGTTAATTTTTTTCCAGTCCAACCTAAGCCACTAGAATATCGGAATGGTATGTTGAATCATGAAGATAGAGTTTTGCGTGATGTTATAGCCGATTTTAATCAGCATCACCCACAAGCGATTGCGCAACTAAACCACGCGCGGCAAAACCTAGCGTTGAGTGGTAAGTTGCCCAGTAACTACGAGGAACTTATTGACTACGGTGCTTACCTTGATCATATGGGCGAAGCGGGTCACCCTTATAATCCAGAGCAAAGCATACACACGCACCCTAATAATTATTTAGTCGAGCCTGATCAAGCAACAGGTGTTCGTAATATTGATTTCGATGCGATGGAGATTATTAATCCAGGTGGCCCCTTCCATCAAGACCGAATTGATGCGTTGCGTAAGGATTGGCTGTCATTTATCAGGCAAGGTTTTCGAATTACGGGTACGGCCAATAGCGATTCACATCATTCTGGGCAACAAGTGGGGCTGCCACGAACAATGGTTGCAATGGCAGACGACAGCGTCACTGAATTTAATCAAGATGAGTTTATCCAAGCGATAGCGCAAGGCAATGTTTATGGAACAACAGGGCCAATGTTAGAAGTCGAGCTAACGGATAAAGTATCAAGCGCTGTGATGGGGCAAACATTCAGTGGTGATAGAGCGCAATTGAATGTGTCGGTATTCAGTGCTGACTGGATTGATGTTGAGTCAATTAAAGTGCAAATAAACGGTGAGACAGTTATTGAACTTGATGTTGCAGATAAGAGCTATTTTAGCTTTGATTTGGAATTTACCGAAGATTCGTTTATTACGGTTGAGGTAAGTGGCCCAGCCTCAGAAGAGTACCAAATCATCTACCCAGAGATAACACCTTACGCATTTAGTAACCCAATCTATGTGGACTATGACGGCAATGAAAATTGGCAAGCGCCAGGTCTATAACGTGAGTGATGAAACTTTTAGACTTAGAGCGCGATTAATTGTCGAAATTTTCTCATTAACATTGCTATGATCCAAGCATCAAAAATTATCGGTAGCAAGTCATGTCGATCAGATCATTTATAGCCATTCCCATTGTTAAAGAACAAGCAAATGCCTTAGGCGATTGTTCAGCAAAAATGGCATATCAAGACAAAAGTAATGCGGTGCGCTGGGTTGATCAGTCCAACTACCATATAACACTCGCTTTTTTAGGCGATCAACAAGAAAGCGACTTAGAAGAACTAGCTGAGCAGCTCGATGAACAACTGCCTGACGTTGGTAGTTTTCAAGTACCCGTCACTCATCTTAGCCCATTCCCTGAAAGCCGTCCCAAATTGATTGCTGCCATGTTGAAAAAAAGCCAAGAGTTGATCGCAATACAACAACAAGTGGTTAGTGCCATTCACGCCAGTTCAATCAATTTTGATAAACGAAAATTTATGCCACATATCACTTTGGGTAGATACCGACATTCAAAGAACAATTTTGTCGGTGCTATTCCAACCAATCCGGATGTCACGCTTGACGTCACAGAAGTCTCTATTTACGAAAGTATTTTGACGCCCAGCGGCGCAGAATACGAGGCAATTTTTAGGCTGCCGTTCGATGAGTTTGAATTCCATGAAGTTTGATCTACATTGTCACTCTTATTACTCCGATGGTGAGTTAAGTCCAACATCCGTTATTGAGCTTGCCGTTGAACAGGACATCAGTCATCTAGCACTGACTGACCATGATACATTAGTTGGTTTAGCGGAAGCGCAAACTGCTGCTGATGATAACAACCTTAGTTTAATTAAAGGCGTCGAACTGTCATGTAATTGGCAAGGCCACCTATTACATGTGCTGGGTCTTAATATCGATCCTCAAAATGAAACGTTAAAACTTGTTATTGCGCAAAATATTGAACGTCGATTAGTTCGTGCTGAAAAAATGTTCGTTGACTTTGAGCGGCATGATATTGAGTTGCGTGATCAAGTTGCGAAGATGCTTGAAGGTAAAGGCGTACCTACTCGTCCGCATTTTGCGCAAGCGTTGATCGATTCTGGTTACGCAAAAAATAAAAATCAGGCATTCAAGCGATTCCTAGTTCGGGGTAAGCCTGGCTATATTCCAATGCAATGGCCGGATCTGTCTGAAATAGCTAATGCAATTACACAAGATGGCGGCATTGCTGTGCTAGCGCACCCTATGCGTTACAAATTTACTCGTACACGACTGATTCGACTGATTGAAGATATGCAAGCAGCTGGTGTCCGCGGTATGGAAGTATGCACACCCACCATGGATGCAGGTCAAATATCTATGCTTAGCCGCTTAGCGATGGAATATAATTTACTGGCATCGATGGGGTCTGATTTTCATGCACCCAGTCAGCCATGGGCTCGACTTGGCACTGCGCCAAAGTTACCAGAAGGCATAACCCCAGTTTGGACAGAGTTTTACTAGAACATTTAATAAAAATAAAATTATGCTTGAAAACGACGTATCCCCAGAGATCGGAAACACCACGATTTACCTAAAAGATTATAAGCCACCTAGCTATTGGATTAAGCAGGTTAAGCTCGACTTTGTATTAGCAAAGACAACAACAGTTACTGCTTGCTGCAGGGTAAATCGAAATGGTAGTCACGATGATGATTTAATTTTAAACGGAGAAAAACTCGATCTTAAGAGTATTAAAGTAGATGGCATAGAGCTAAGCGAAAAACAATTTCAGACCGATGCTGAGTCGTTGATCCTAACAAATTTGCCCGAACAATTTGAATTAGAAATTGTTACTGAGTTAGAGCCGCACTTGAACACGGAGCTGTCTGGCTTATACCAGTCCAGTGGCAATTTTTGCACACAATGCGAAGCCGAAGGTTTTCGCCGCATCACTTATTTTTTGGATCGCCCGGATGTGTTGGCTGTATATGACGTCACGATTACAGCAGACAAAACCGAGTGCCCCGTTTTGTTGTCCAACGGCAACCCTATCTCTAGTGGTAACAATGAGGACGGTACGCATTGGCAACGATGGCATGACCCTCACCCTAAGCCGAGCTATTTATTTGCTCTGGTAGCGGGCGATTTAGAGCGTATTAACGATTCATTTGAAACAATGAGTGGTAACGACGTTGAACTCAATATTTACACGCAAGTGCATAATATTCACAAATGCCAACACGCGATGGACTCACTAAAGAAATCAATGACGTGGGACGAGAAAGTTTATGGACGCGAGTATGATTTAGATATTTATAATATTGTTGCGGTTGATGATTTCAATATGGGCGCAATGGAAAATAAAGGCTTAAATGTCTTTAACTCGAAATACGTGTTGGCCGATCAAGAGTCCGCGACAGACAGTGACTATGAAGGCATTGAAAGTGTTATCGGCCATGAATATTTCCACAACTGGTCAGGCAATCGAGTGACATGCCGCGATTGGTTTCAGTTGAGTTTAAAAGAAGGGTTTACGGTTTTTCGTGATCAAGAATTTAGCGCGGACATGAGTTCTCGCTCGGTCAAACGAATTCGTGATGTACAAGTGTTGCGCAGCTATCAATTTAAAGAAGACGCTGGCCCAATGG
>JALZWI010000126.1 GCA_023299895.1 Arenicella sp.
TGCTCTGTACTATTTGAAGCGCTTTGAGTAAGGGGAGTGAAAGACGGCTGCACAAATGAACCTACTGCCGAGTCAGGTGACGTGATAACTGCGACACCACCACGAGTAGCGCCTTCAGTAAGGACGTCATCAAAAATTCCAGCAAAGGCAGCTTCTACATCAGCGGTGTTGTTAGCGAGAATCGCAGCGCCAGTTCCGCCACTCATTGCGATTTCATTAGCCGTAGTGGCATTGCTAAGATTGAATCCAATAACATGCACTTTTACTTCTTGATCTTCTGATACTAAGTCACTTAACGCATTAGCGCCCCGAAAACGAAGTAACGCTGCGGCGTTACTTGCGGAGTTTGCCGCAATGTTAGATGACGCCCCTGTTACATTGCCAGTACCATTATCTAAATCAGTTGGCGGTATTTGTGTGGCTTCACCATCGGTTAACAGTATTACAGTCAGCGGACCTTCGCATTGTGATTGGGTTAGATACTCGACCGATGATTCTCCACCTGTAAGGCCAATTTCACGACTGCGTAGGCCGTTTTGAAGGCGTGTAGGTGCGCGATTTTGAGTAGCAGTATCATTTTGGAATAAGTACCGAAAAGCAGTTTCTAGCGACCCACCAAGAGGCGTATTATTAGAATATTCATTATCTGGTACACCCATAATCGTATCTTCAGTACCGTCGATTGTTCTATTACCATTAGGGTCCAAGAAAGGATGAATCTCGCCATGAACAATATTAGTGTTTCCTGCTACAACATTTGTTGGGTCATTATCAATATTAGTTGGCAGTACCACGATATCTCTATTGCCATCTGAGCCGATATTAGTTGCATTCCACGGTGATGGTTCAAAGTCTAATAGTTCAAGTAGTTCATCTCTATGAGCGCCGGATAAATTTAAAATATTTGATCGTAAAACACCAAGGCCTGTCGTGGCGTTATTAAACGTTCCATCAGGATTGCCGTCGTTATTATTATCTCCAATCAAATCCCCATCTGGGTCGAAACAACGATAGAAGAGATTTTTGCGATTGACATTGGTGTTTTCAGCCGGGTTGTAAACACACCTACTCTGACCAAACGCCATTAAACCAACATTAATTTGACCTTCATAGACAGGGTTATTCATGATCGCTTGCATGGCTGCTCGTACTTGATATGAATTGGTAAATGAGCTTGAACCATCCCATGCTTGCGTATTATCGCGGTATCGAACTCCAGTTTCAGGATCAATGTTATATAAACCAGTCCCATCACCGGTGACGGGGTCATTGTTAACGGGGTTGAAACGACTCATACTTCCTGAATTATCAAGAATGATAAGCACATTAGGATTCGTCGTGATGTCGCCTGTTAGATTTTCTGGTAGTACCGAAAAATCAGAAAGGCTTTGCTGTGCGAATATTTGGCTTGTACAACCTAACAGTGTACAAAGAGCCAATGTTTTTAATATATTGCTTGAGTGATTTAGTTTCATGGTTTTTCTCTTTAGCTAAGATATCCTGTGATAATTAATTTTGGTTAGATAGGCATTAATTTGCCACTACATATGTTGACTGCAGTACTACTTGGGCGGCATTGTTGTCGTCACCAGTTGCGAGCACAGTAATGCGAAATTGAAAATTATCATCATCACAATAAGGCCAGACTTGAATTAGTGGGGTGCAATTACTTTGATTGTTTTCATCTAAAATGTGGCCGACAAATTCGATAATAATTTTACTGCCACTATCGGTGCTTATATAATTTTGCGGACCCGTATCTGCCCAAATATCATTGATTTTCCAACGTTCGATCGTGCTAACAGGCGCAGAGGCAGTTTGAGGGAAATTTGCAGGTGAGCAAAACCCAGACTCGTCCACTGTGTCGATTACAACCCCAGACGCGTCCACTGTGTCGATTGCAACCGTAGCGCTACATGTATCTGAGTCTGCACTATTTACGATGGCGGCTTTAATTGCTATGGCATTATTTCTAACTATTTCTTCACCTTCAAGAAGAGCGGTTTCGGCGTTATTAAAAGCGATGTTTCGTTGAATAGTATTACGGGTCATTTTTTCAGAAAGTGCACTGCTCTTAAGCGTGGTTACGCCGATTAAAGTCGTGACCAGTAATAAGATCAGAGCAATGGGCAGTACAAAGCCTGTTTGTCTTATGGTAATGTTATTTAATCGGTTCATATTTCATCTTTATTTCAATATTGAGTGCCAACATACAAAAAACTTAGTTTAAAATTAGTCAAGTAATCAGCTCAGTAATGTTTAGGGGCTTGTGATTTCTTCAAAACCATTAAGATCGCAACTTACATTGCCTGCGTCACAAACAGAAAAGTTGGCAGCAAGTCCGAGGTTGCGAGTGTTGATGGTGCTGTTTACAACGTAACGTAAATCTCTATCATTGACGTCTGCAATGAAGTTGATACCGTCAGCGACGTCGTAGTTTTGAGACAGGGCCGAAGAATTTCCATCTTTGCCGTTTGGTGCCAGATATATAATACCGACTCTAAGGCTCACGATATCAGGCCACTGTGCTGTAGTAACATCTTCTGCGGATAGATATTGATTGGCGAAGCCATCGCCATTGGAGTCAAAACCATAGAGCGCTTGTAAGGATTCGACGCTCTCTACCAGCTCTTCAGCTTGTGTTTGAAGAGAATCTTTTCTGTATAGAGAGGGGCTTTCAGCCCCAACTCTTAAGCCGACGTGATAGTTCACATGAGCCACCGAGAATACTCTTGAGCTATCATCCCAGTCTGCGCCAAAAGCCGCAGCTCCATTTGGAGTGATATTAATACCAGCAATGGAACCAACTTCAAACTGATCAGCTCTAAAACAATTGCCTACAATCAGCACATCGCCTACTTGTGGCGTGTGGCCTGAAAGATTGATGGTTGTAGTGTCAGCGGTCGTTGTAACGGTAGCTCCATCGATCGGTGTGATTCTCTTAATCAATATCGAGTCACTTAAACTGATACTGTCGATATTAGCTGGTAACTGTTGATTAACACCATTATTCAAACCGGCCCAGTCATTTCGAGCAGTTGAATTGGCATAGGTGCCAGTAAGATTGACATCATCACCGGGTGAAGTGCCAGAATATTCCCACCCACCTACGTTTATATTAAGGTCGGTGAGATTGGTCGTTGTGGGGAGCATGTTTCGAACTGATTTGAGACAGCCTAAATTGTTCGTTTCACGTATATCACGACTGATAAAGTATTGCGCGAATCGACTGTCTTCTTGGATGCGGCTAATGCTTTGAGTGATATTGTAGGTTTGTTTGGTAGATAAATAACTTGAAATTATTACTCCTACTAGAAACAGACCGATTGTAGCGCCAACAAGTAATTCAACAAGAGTGAAGCCTTTTTGCGGTTTATTATTAAAGTTGATCATTATCTTACCCTCGCTTCATAGGTAAATTCTTTTCGTTGGTCATCGCCTGCTATTTCGGTACCATCATCTGTGCGGCTATCCCATTTAAAAGTAACGGTATAGGTGTTGAAGTCAGGGCTTTCCGTTACAGTTACTTCTGAATTTGGAAACAACTCAGTTACTTTTTCATTCCACTTTGTGTAGTCATATTGCATTATGGTGTTAGCGTCACAGTCCGTCGTAACGCAGTTGGAAGTAGTAGATGAAGTTTCGTCGTCGTAGCTAATGGACGGATTGGCGCGCATTCGGTCAAATAAATCATCAGCCAAAAATGAACTTTGTGTTCTAAGGTAAGAGTCGTAGGTATAACGAATGCTAGTTGTCTGCATTGCAGATAAGCCAAGAAGGCCGATAGACATAATGATTATTGTAATTAATGCTTCAATCAGCGTGAAGCCATTTACACCAATGGTTTTGAACGAAGAAATCATGTTTTTATTTGAATAATGGGTCACGTTTATAATAATGGTCGCGTTTATATAGTTTGCTTCAATAGTGATTGATAATTAGATTATGTACAGGTTGCCAATGGAGCGATAGACAGTCTGCCGGTAAGTGCAATAGAAATTGTTCTACCTTCTTCGCCAGAAGCCTTACAAATAGTGAATACTGTAAGAGCTGTTACTAATCTGCCTGTGTTGTTGAATGAAATAGTATTAATTCCACTTGCCTCAGTAGGGGCGATCGTGTTTTTAGCAGGAGAAATGTCGCGTATTACTTCTGAGCTTGATGTGACCTGAATCTCATAGCCGTTGGCCCATCCGCCTGTTTTAGCTGCAATTGAAATCGTTTCATTACGTTTGACCGCTTCTGCTCTAGCTAAACCTATATTAGCCGCCAAGTTGTTAGTTTCAGTAATTAGATTGTTGCTATTTAGCAGTCCAGAAAAAGAAGGTACAGCTACTACGAGTAATATAGCCGCAACTGCAATAGTAATCATGAGCTCGATCAACGTAAAACCATAAGTATTGGCTTGTATATAGAATGGCCTTCTATTATGTTTTTGCATATTTAATAACTCGTTGTTACTTGCTGTTTTCATAGTAGGTAAAATGATAGTGGATAAAATACATGCTTTGGGTCTGAATAATGACATCGTTAGCAAATTAACTTCTGCAGGTATGATAATGTGTTGCAAGTTATAGTCGACTGTTCTTATGATAAACGGTTCAAAAACAGCCTTGAACGGTCGCATGAATGTTAAAAATTATAAACTGTTGATTAAACTGGAATGTTTTTGATAAATAGTTATAGTTTTAAAATGAAAATAGCCCAATCTTTTGAAATTCCCAAGCTTTGTAAAAATAGCGCTTTATTATTAGTGATTGTTTGTATCGAATTATTTGCGATCGTCATTTCAATACTAATCAGTGATGATGATTTTTTTAAGAAATTAGGATCAGTGTCTTTATATTGCCAGTGGTGGGCACTGTTGAGTGTCGCTTTGTTATGTTTTAATCGCAAAAGGATTAATAAACTGCGATTAGTCTATGCAATTTTACTGTCGTGTGGTTGTGGCATGATCTCTTATATAGGTGTTGAGTTGATTACTCAGCTATATATTGGAAATCATCAAGTATTTGATTGGTCAAGATTCTTTTCTCTAGGTGCAGTCACATTAATATTTAGCTTAATGTCTTTGCGACTATTTACCGCTTTCTCTTTAATAGATCAACGCGGAAGAGCTGAATCGGAAATGCGTGTTCAGGCTTTGCAATCTCGAATAAAGCCGCACTTTTTGTTTAATTGTTTGAATACAATCTCTGAGTTAATTAACAGCGAACCGCAGCATGCAGAGCAGGCGCTGGATAATTTGGCTATGTTGTTCCGAGCAAGTATTGAAACAGAGTCTAAGTTTCATTCTCTAGAAAGTGAGTTGAGTTTGTGTCGTCGTTATGTGGAGCTGGAACGATGGCGCTTAGCTGAACGTTTGTCGATTGACTGGCAAGTAGATGTGGCTGAGGAAGGTGTTTGGCAAATACCAAAACTGATTTTGCAACCGTTAGTTGAGAATGCCATTGTGCATGGTGTGAGAGACGATGGTAATATTCAAATCGAAGTGGATATTCGAGAAACAAAAAATCATATTTCAATTATGGTACAGAATTCAAAAAAAATGATTGTAACGGATAATGATGCGGGCAAAGGCCATGGGATTGCCGTTGAGAATATTCGGGAACGTTTATTTGTTATTTATGATGATCAACAATCATTTAGAGTAAGTGACGGCTCTGATGCTTATAAAGTTATTATGCGTTTACCTAAACAGCCTCAGACAGTTAGTCATTGATATGAGTATTACGGCTATTGTCGTTGATGACGAGCCTCTTGCTCGAAAACGCCTAACACGTTTGCTCGGTGAGCTAGATGTGAATGTTATTGCGCAAGGTTGCAATGGGCAAGAAGCGGTAGAGTTGACATCTCAACATAATGTTGATTTGATTTTTCTAGACATCAATATGCCAATTCAAAATGGTTTATCAGCAGCCAGTGATATTGTTGAACAGCATGAACAGCCTCCTGCAATCGTTTTTTGTACTGCTTATGATGAATATGCGCTAGAGGCGTTCAGCACAGATGCGACTGCTTATTTGTTAAAACCAGTCTCACAGGCTGACTTGAGTGAGGCTATCTGTAAGGCGCAGCGAGTTACTCGAGTGCAAATAGAACAGTTGTTAAACCAGCAAAATAGTAGTGTCAAAATTGCAATCAAACGAGGTTCGGTAACCGAAAATATTGCTGCCGACCAACTGGTTTATTTTCATGCGGTAGAGAAAAATGTTTACGCCAAGCAAGTTGACCATCCAGAGATGTTGGTTGACTACACATTAAAAGAAGTAGAAGCTTTACTAAAGGATAGTTTTGTTCGTACCCATCGAAGTTGTTTGGTGAATAAGAGTTGTATAGAAAAATTGATTAGAGAAGACACTGGCTCTGCTCGAGTTCAACTGGCTCATACTGAAAAAGAATTCGATGTCAGTCGACGCCATTTAAGTGAGGTGAAAAAGTGCTTTCAATAAAACGATTATTGCTGTGTTTTTGTCTTTGTATTTTGGTAGGTTGTGCAACTAAGCCCCCCTCTAACGTAAGTAATATTTGTTCGATTTTTAAAGAATACCCATCATGGTATAAAGCAGCTAAAGATAGTTCGATACGTTGGGGTGGGCCGATTCAATTGCCGATGGCTATTATGTATCAGGAATCTAGTTTTAAGCATAATGCCAAGCCACCGATGCAATATTTTTTAGGTTTTATTCCGACTGGCCGAGCGAGCAACGCTTATGGCTATGCACAAGCATTACAAGGCACTTGGGCAGACTACCAAAATGAAATCGGTTCGCGTTTTCGTGATCGAGATAACTTTGCCAATGCCTATGATTTTATTCAGTGGTATATGCACAAGACCTACCAGCGAAACGGTGTGTCTAAATGGGATTATTATGCGCAGTACTTAAATTACCACGAAGGCCAAGGTGGTTATGCGAGAGGCACGCATAACAGAAAACAGTGGTTATTAAATGTTGCTCGACGCGTTGAGCAACGTGCTAAGCAATATACTACACAAATTCAACAATGCCTGCCGGAGCTAGACAATATGCGCACTGGTTGGTTTGGTTCTTTTTAAGCGAGCGCGTTGAGAGCTCTTGGGCTCAAGGCTGATTCTTTATGACGAGTGCGTTAAGCGGTCTTTTTTATATACACCTGCTCAGGACGGTGCTCATTTAATACTCACCGAGCAATGTTATCGGCTTATCAGAAGTTATTCGTATTCACTCATAGATGGACAGCTGCAGATTAGGTTTTTATCACCGTAGACATTATCGATACGACCAACTGGCGGCCAGTACTTAACACTGTCATCAATCTCAGAGTCAGGTTGGCTGGCGCTTGTTCTTGAATAGGGTACCTGTAAATCATCATTCATTAAAAACTGCATCGTATGCGGGGCATTGCTTAATAGGTTGTTATCAAGTGGAACGTCACCGCTCTTAACTTGTTGGTATTCTTTGAAGATACCGAGCATGGCTCGACAAAAACGTTCTAATTCAGCCAGTGATTCGCTCTCTGTTGGCTCGATCATCAAGGTGCCTGGCACAGGGAAACTCATGGTCGGCGCGTGGAAACCATAGTCAATTAAACGTTTGGCGATATCATCGACACTGACTCCATGATCTTTCATTGGGCGAGTGTCGATAATGCATTCATGCGCAACTAGACCTGATTCACCAGTAAACAGAATAGGGTATTGGTCTTTAAGGCGATGTGCGATGTAGTTGGCACTGAGAATCGCGGTTTGCGTGGCTTTGCGTAAACCTTGCGCACCCATCATGCGGATATACATCCACGAAATCGGTAAAATGCTGGCACTGCCGAATGGTGCTGAACTAATTAATGCACCTTTTCTCTCAACATTATGGCTGTCTGTTGGTAAAAAGGGTTCCAAATGTTTACCGACCGCAACGGGGCCAACACCTGGGCCGCCGCCACCGTGAGGTATGCAAAATGTTTTGTGTAAATTAAGGTGTGATACATCACCGCCAAATTTACCAGGTTGTGCAACACCGACTAGGGCATTCAAATTGGCGCCATCGATATACACTTGACCGCCAGCAGCATGTACTTCGTTACAGACTTTGGTGACATCCGCTTCAAATACGCCGTGGGTGGAAGGGTAGGTGATCATAATCGCTGCAATACGGTTTGGGTATTCGGTGATTTTATTTTTCAGGTCCTCTAAGTCAACATTGCCTTCGATATTGCATTTGACCACAACGACTTGCATGTTGGCCATTTGTGCGCTGGCTGGATTGGTGCCGTGCGCGGAGCTTGGGATAAGACAGATGTCTCGATCAAAATCATTCTGAGCTTCATGATAGGCCTTAATCGCTAGCAGGCCGGCATACTCACCTTGTGAACCGGCGTTGGGTTGCAATGAGATCGCATCATAACCAGTACAAGCGCATAACATCTGCTCTAACTGGGCGATCATGGTTTGATAGCCGGTTGTTTGGTCTTGTGGCGCGAAGGGGTGAATTTGTCCAAACTCTGGCCAGGTAACAGGGGTCATTTCTGACGCAGAATTGAGTTTCATGGTGCACGAACCAAGCGGGATCATTGAACGATCCAGCGCAATGTCTTTATCAGAAAGTTTACGCAAATAGCGCATCATTTCGGTTTCGCTGTGATACTGGTGAAATACTTCTTGTGACATATAATCATCAGAACGTAATTGATTAGCGGGCAATGGTTCAGCTAATTGGAGTTCTTGCAAATCAGCGCCAAAACAACTGAGCAGGGCAATGATGTCGTGCTCATCACACGTTTCATCAATTGAAATCGACAACTTCGAATCACCTTGATAATTTAAGTTATAACCAAGCTCCAACGCTTTTGCGGTAATGTCTGCGGCTTGGTCAGTGTTAATACTAACCGTATCAAAAATGCTGTTATGTGTTTGGAAGCCGAGCTGCTGAACTTGTTGAGCCAAAGTACGAGCCAGACGGTTAACTTGTAATGCAATTGCTTGCAGTTTTTGCGGGCCGTGATAACAAGCATAGAGAGTTGCCATGATTGCTAGTAAGGCTTGCGCGGTACAGATGTTCGACGTGGCTTTTTCACGGCGAATATGTTGCTCGCGGGTTTGTAGTGCTAGGCGATAGGCCAGATTTCCATGCACATCAATCGATTGACCAACTAAGCGACCTGGCATTGAGCGTTTGTATTTATCTTTTACGGCAAAAAAGCCTGCATGCGGACCACCAAAACCAAGGGGCACGCCAAAGCGCTGTGAGTTACCAACAACAATATCAGCACCGA
>JALZWI010000127.1 GCA_023299895.1 Arenicella sp.
TACTATTTTTGGTCGAGTCACTGAGGGGGCAATGCGCCGCGTTGGTCACTCTGTTTTTCAGCACTTACATGACCTTGATCTGGCTTACCACCTAAATCGTCGTACTGGCGGGATTTCGCGTGACATAGAGCGTGGCGTTAATGGCATTAGTTTTTTGATGCGTTTTATGGTGTTCAATATTGTCCCAACTTTTCTCGAAATAGGCTTAGTAATTGGTTTATTGGTTTGGAATTATTCAGTTTGGTTTGCTCTGATTGTATTCGTATCGGTGCTGGCTTACATTAGTTTTTCTATCTTCGCAACGGAATGGCGTACGAGATATGTGCGACAAATGAATAAAGCTGAATCCAAGAGTAGTACTCGTTCTGTGGATAGTTTATTGAATTTTGAAACCGTCAAATACTTTAACAATGAAGCCTATGAAGCTGACCGGTATGACGAAGATCTTGCCGAATGGGAGACCGCCCGACGACGTAACCGTCTGACTATGTTTGGTTTGAACGGTGGTCAAGCATTGATTATTGCCGCATCAGTAACTGCCGCGATGATATTGGCAGCCTATCAAGTTCAAAAAGGCGCTATGACCATTGGTGATTTTGTATTGATCAATGCATTGATGATGCAGGTGTTTATGCCGCTTAATTTTCTTGGTTTTGTGTATCGAGAAATGAAAGGCTCAATGGCTAATATTGATGCCATGTTTGCCTTACTCAAAGTCAAATCAAAAATTCAAGATGTGACTGATGCAGCGGATTTAAAAGTAGCAGAAGGTGAAATTGAATTTCGTAATGTGGCTTTCGGCTACCAGCCAGAACGACAAATTTTAAGAGACGTCAGTTTTACTGTTGGACCAAAACAAAAACTTGCGATTGTTGGTAGCAGTGGCTCGGGTAAGTCGACCATAATGAAATTACTGTTTCGATTTTATGATGTGGGTGCAGGTCAGATTATCATTGATGGTCAAAACATCGCCGAAGTCTCGCAATACTCTTTACGCAAGCACATTAGTATCGTGCCGCAAGACACTGTGCTATTTAATACCAGTATCTTTGACAATATTCATTATGGTGATGTTAATGCAAGTGAGGAAGAGGTTTGGCAGGCAATACGCATGGCTTACCTTGATGACTTTATTGAAAAGCTACCAGAGGGTGAAAATACCCTAGTTGGTGAGCGAGGTTTGAAATTATCTGGCGGTGAAAAGCAACGAGTTGCAATTGCTCGAGCAATTTTAAAGAAGCCTGTTGTCATGGTGTTTGATGAGGCTACTTCATCACTTGATAGCCAAGCCGAGCGTCATATTTTGCAGGCCATGGAAAGTGTTCGTGGTAATTACACCAGTGTGGTAATCGCGCATCGTTTATCAACCGTGATTGATGCCGATAAAATTATTGTGCTTGATCAAGGTGAAATAGTAGAACATGGAACGCATAACGACTTATTAAAAGAAGGCGGTCTATACGCTAAACTTTGGCAATTACAAGATAGATCGTATCAAACTTTAGATCGTTTCTAATCGTGATGATTTAGCTTTGCGCAAAAATATAACTCTAAAGTCATAAAAATGAATATTAGGGAAGATATTCAAGTCTTACGAAGGCTGGCGATATTGCTAGTGTCTTGCATCACTCCCGATTGTTGCCAATCAAAGGAGAGTATTTAGGAGTGGATTTTTTTTGTTATTTCTGGCTTTGTTATAACATCATTTATCGTTAGGGAACTTCAGAAAAATAAATTTAACCTGTTTACATTTTATTCTCGGCGATTATGGCGTCTGTTACCAGTGGCTTATGTGGTTTTCGCAATCACTCTAATTTTAAGTATAAAGTTATCAACCGAGATAGAGGCACAACTCATAGGGGCAGTAAGTTTTACAGCTAACTTGGTTTTGTTAAATCAAACCGGGTATTTTGAGTAGGCGGCTGAGCTAAAATTACAGCTTCATACGTGGTCGCTATCTCTAGAGGAGCAGTGCTATCTATTGCTGCCACTGTTTCTTGTTTTTTGTAAAAAAGATGCACAAACCTTTTTCAATGCATCAATATAGGTAAAGAGTTTTATGGATGCTTTAAGCGATAGCGCGAAAGCGCCCATTTATTTAATTGAAAATATTTTATGTGACGAGGATCTTTGTCATACTGAAGTGGGTGGCACTATTTTGTATAGCGATGCAGCCCATTTATCTATTGAGGATTCTGTCATAATATTTGAAGAGTTCGATATAGCTTCAGTAATACTTGGATTAGCTCGTTTGAATATTGATTAGAAATTACTCTGAAATCAGGATTGGAGAATTTTTCATGATAGGTATACTTCGATATTGTTAATGCCAAGCCTGATTTCTTTAAAATATGTATTCACTATTCAAACCAATTGTTTTTTCGCTTGATCCGGAACGTGCGCATGATCTGACTCTAGCAAACTTAGGGTTTATTTCGAGGCAACGATTTTTGGCTTCTATGCTCGCACAATTTTATGGTAACGGTGTTCCCGAACTACCTGTTAGCTGTATGGGCTTAAATTTTAATCACCCAATTGGTTTAGCGGCAGGGCTGGATAAAGAAGCACGCGCTTATGCTGCGTTTTCTGCGCTTGGTTTTAGTGGAGTGGAGATGGGTACAGTGACGCCTTTGCCTCAGCTAGGTAATGATAAACCACGGATGTTTCGCTTAGTTGAAGATCAAGCAATTATTAATCGTATGGGATTTAATAGCGGCGGGGTTGACCAATTTTTAGTTAATCTAAAAGCAAATATTGAGAGTTCAGCTGTTGCAGGAATCAATATTGGTAAAAATGCGATAACACCGATTGAAGATGCACATTTCGATTATGTCTCTGCTCTGCAGCGCGTCTATAGCTCAGCAGACTATGTCACGGTTAACATTTCATCACCAAACACTAAGTCTCTACGTGACTTACAGAATGAAAGTGTTCTTGATCAGTTATTGTTAAAAATAAAAATAGCTCATGCTAAATGTGCCAAAGTGCACAAAAAACATGTACCTATTGCCTTAAAAGTAGCACCAGATCTAAGCTCTGATGAAGTTGAAGTGATCTCAGAGTTGTTGATAGCTCACCAGTTTGATGCGCTGATCGCGACCAATACAACTGTCAGTAGACCTGACTCATTGCAAAGTGAACATGCGCAAGAAGAAGGAGGGTTGAGCGGCTCGCCTATTAAGGATCTATCGACACAATGCATCAAAGAATTTTATCGTCACCTAAAGGGTCGCATCCAAATTATTGGTGTAGGTGGCATAAAGGATGCCGACGATGCTTGGGAGAAATTACTGGCTGGCGCGGACTATTTACAGGTATATAGTTTGTTTATTTATCAGGGGCCAGCGATGATCAAAGCCATTGTCACAGGCCTACAAGACAAGGTGCGAGAACATGGCTTTAATGACCTCAGCGCCGCACTGCAAGCACTGAGGTAGCTATTTAAAAGTTAAATTTATTGCCCTATTTGTAGTTTTCCGCCCATGCCTAAGCCCCCTTCAACTGTTTGGGCGCGATAGTTACGCAGAGCACGTACCATGTGATTGTAAGAATCTGCAAAAGCAGCAGCGATAACTTTGCCTGCTGGAGTGTCAGTGTAAGCGCCAAGTGATCCGCCTGCACTTCGACCTAAAACACCTAGCCCAGCGTCGAAATCAAATTTTTGAGCACTACCAGTCGCAGCTGCAACTTGAACGCTAGAACGGTTATCAACCAACAGAAGCGTCGTTGAAGCTTCTTTTTTATTTAGACTACCAACAGCATTCGCAAGGGTGCTGTTTTTAGATCGTAGAAAACCACCAAGAGCTCCGCCGATACCACCTGTTTTATCCGCAAACAAAACGCTTGGGCTTATAGTGTAATCAGCCGCAACTATTTGTCCTTGGCCAAAACCACTATTGTCACGTAACTCTCCTGAATCCTCAAGGTCGCGTTCGCCCAATACGTTGCGCAGTGCTTTTCCGCGCTCAACGACAACGAAACAATTAGATTGTTGCACCATCAATCTGATTAATGGTTCAGTACTACCAAGGTCAGGATAACGAGAGTAATAACTACGATACCAATCATCTTGTTGGTTTTCATAAACGGCAAGAGTACCCAGAGTTTCAGGGCAATATTCTAAATCAGGATTGGCCCCTTGTGAGCTGGCACCCGCTGCTGAGCCAGATTGAGAATACGAATTTGAGCTAATCATCATTATCAGCACGGCTATAATCACTTGTTTTTTATCTATAAAGTGCATGACAATATCCTTTTAGTTTAATTTTCATTGATATCATCATAAATCTAATGTTTTCTCATGGCAAATCAAATTCTTTTGATAAAGAGAGAGTTAGCCGCGGTTGATCCAGTCTGGCTTGTGTAGTTGCTCGCTTATAAGTAGACTATGCCTGAGTCAACTGGGCAGTCGCCGTTTATGTTCGCATAAAGGGAGGAAAGTCCGGGCTCCATAGGGCAGAGTGCCAGATAACATCTGGGCGGCGTAAGCCGACGGCCAGTGCAACAGAAAGATACCGCTTCCTTTTTACTTAAGTGACGCTGTCGACCGAATTTAGTTAGGGTTTTGTACCCGCTAGACCTTGGCTGGCTTGTTGTTTAGGTTGGGATGTAAGGGTGAAATGGTGCGGTAAGAGCGCACCGCGTGATTGGTAACATGAGCGGCAAGGTAAACCCCACTCGGAGCAAGATCAAATAGGAGTCCTTATGGCGCGGCCCGCGTTGGACTCGGGTAGATTGCTTGAGGTAAGTAGCAATGCTTGCCCTAGATGAATGACTGTCCAAGACAGAACCCGGCTTACAGGTTGGCTCATTTTTCGTATAATTTAGCAGTACTGCTTTTATGGCATCAGTGATTATTAGTTTTTGTCATAAAAGTCGTATTGCTAAGATTTTTTTTATAAAATTAAGTTGATTTTGATCTAAATCAGCTGAAAAAGCGTTTGATGTTAGTCATTTAAAACATTATTTTGCGTATTTTAGTTAAAGTAACACATTAACTAATCACATTAAGTGACCAATCAATAGTGCGCTAACCCACTGAAAGAAAAAGGTTTTCTTGTTCAATTACCGCTTGACTCTACTGCTTAAGTCATGGATAGTGGCAAATTGTGGGTAAAAGTGGAAAAAAGTGGTTGAAAAGTATTCTTTTTAAATCTTTTACTAATAATAAAATCAATTTGTGGATAAAAGAACGCAGTGGCAAGAGGTAGTAATAATATAAGTTTGGATGTAAAAGGTCGGGTGGCAATCCCGACTAAGTATCGTGCTGACTTATTGGGCGCATCTGAAGGGAAAATGGTGGCTACCATTAGTCCGAATGATCGCTGTCTATGGCTTTACACGTTAGATGCTTGGGAGGCCGTGGAAAGTAAATTGATCTCGCTGCCTACATTGAATGCTCAGGCTCGTAAATTGAAACGCATGTTAATTGGTCATGCTGATGACTGTGATATGGATTCCAGTGGTCGAATCCTTTTGCCGGCACCATTGCGTGAATTCGCGATGCTGGATAAAAAGGCCGTTTTGGTGGGGCAAGGGGATAAATTTGAGATATGGGATGAAGCGCAATGGGATGCTCATCGTAACTCAATTCTATCTGAAGAGCTTGATGAGTCGGCACTGCCGGCTGAGCTCGAATCACTCTCGTTTTAGGGGTTTAACATTGAACTCCTTTGAATCACACATTCCTGTCCTTAAGCGAGAGGCTCTCGCCGCGTTAAATATAAAAAGAAATGGCTTTTATGTTGACGCGACTTTAGGGCGTGCAGGTCACGCCCAAGCAATTGCAGAGCAATTGGGCGAAGAAGGCAGTTTGGTTTGCCTGGATCGTGACCCGAGAGCAGTTGAATTGGGTCAGCAGATATTTAATAGTGATCAGCGTGTACAGATCATGCAAGGTGAGTTTGCTCGTATGCAAAAATTACTCAGTGCGTTAACTGAAAATAGAAAAGTAGATGGCATTCTAATGGACTTAGGGGTTTCGTCGCCACAGCTTGATCAAGCTGAGCGAGGCTTTAGTTTTATGCGCGATGGTGATTTGGATATGCGTATGGATCCAACTCAAGGCGAATCAGCGGCGCAGTGGTTGGCGCGAGTCGAAGAAGCCGATTTGGTGAAAGTGTTGTTTGAGTTTGGTGAAGAGAAGTTCGCGCGACGTATTGCTAATGCCATTGTGCTAACACGAGCTGAGACCAAAATCGAAAGCACATTACAGCTGGCTAGCATTATTGAGCAAAGCATTCCTAAGAAAGACAAGCATAAGCACCCAGCTACTCGTTCATTTCAGGCAATACGTCTGCATGTCAATCAAGAGTTACGCCAAATCAGTGAGGCTTTGCCGCAAGCAGTAGAGCTGTTAAATGAAGGTGGGCGCATAGCGGTGATTAGCTTCCATTCATTGGAGGACCGGATTGTGAAGCGTTTTCTGCGTTCATTATCTACGCCTAACTTGCCGCCGAAAAACATTCCGATCAGTGAAGATGCGTATAAAACGCCATTAAAATTAATTGGCCGTGCTATTAAACCCAGCAACGAAGAAGTCAAAGCAAATCCAAGGGCGCGTAGCTCGGTATTGCGTATCGCTGAGCGCACTGAAATTGCCTATTCTGTTCCGGCGGGTGGTTAGCATGCGAGATAGTGTGATGTGGTTTTTAGTTTGCAGTGTCTTGGTTAGTGCTTTATCAGTGGTGTCAGTACGACATAAGCATCGTATTGCCTATACGCATTATCAGTCTGAACAATCCAGACGAGATGCTTTAAGTGACGAGTGGGGACAGTTGCTGATTGAAGAGAATTTGTGGGCGTTCCCACACCGAATTGAAAAAGACGCGATTGATGTATTGTCTATGCGAGCTCCTGAGTCAAACGAAACAGAATTTGTGGGTTTGCAGGGTTCTTTAAATGGTTCCATTAGATTAAATGGTACTGCTGGGGAGGCGCTAAATAGTGAACAATAAAAAAGCTAAAGGCGCTTCACTGAAAAAAACAGCGATCGTAACGAATAAGAGAAAAACGCGTGAGAGTAGCGGTGCGGCAAAAGCCAACAAAGATTTAGTGTTGCCTGTATCGAGTTGGCGTTACAAGACCATTGCAGTGGTTTTTATGTGTATGTTTGGTGCGCTGATAACGCGCGCGGTATTTTTGCAGATAATTGATACCGAATATCTCCAATCGCAGGGTGATGCTCGTTATTTACGTGTGCAAAAAGAACTGCCGACTCGCGGAATGATTGTTGACCGCAATGATCAGCCATTGGCAATCAGTACTCCCGTTGATTCGATTTGGATGCACCCAGCTACTATTTTAGGTCAGCAAGATGAGTATGCCTACAAAAAACTTTCTGAATTATTGGGTCTGAAAAGAGATGATATTTTAGTTAAGGCTGAACAATATAAGACTAAGCAGTTTGTCTATTTAAAGCGACAAATGTCGCCGCTCTTGGCTCAGCAGGTTTTGGATTTAAATGTTCCTGGAATTGAGAGTGTTCGTGAATATAAGCGTTACTATCCCGCGGGGCCAGTTTTGGGTCACTTGTTGGGGTTTACTAATATTGACAATGAAGGTCAAGAGGGTCTAGAGCTTGCCTACAACAAAGAACTGACTGGCAGACCAGGGCGCACCCAAGTATTGCAAGACAAGGTCGGTCATGTGGTTGAGTATGTTGAGCAGTTAGAAGCTGTTGAGCATGGCAAGACTATTAAATTAAGTATTGATGCCAGAATCCAATATTTGGCTTATCGATATCTGCAAGCAGCGGTAAAAAAGCACCAAGCGAGTAGCGCCTCATTGGTCGCCTTAGATGCCAAAACCGGTGAAGTGTTGGCGATGGTGAGCGCGCCTGACTTTAATCCAAATGATCGTTCAGATCTTACTAGTTCACGCTTTCGTAATCGTTCAATTACTGACTCATTTGAACCGGGTTCAGTCATGAAGCCTTTTACGGTAGCAATGGCATTGGATGAGGGTGTGGTTAATCCAGACACGCTGATTGATACTGAGCCAGGTCACTTATACATCGGTCGTAGCCGTGTTAACGATACGAAAAATCACGGTATTCTTTCTACTTCGGAAGTGATAAAAAAATCAAGCAATGTTGGGTCCGCCAAGATTGCCATGATGCTTGAGCCAATTGATCTCTATAATGTTTATAAAGACTTGGGTTTTGGCGCGACAAATGATCTAAAGCTACAGGGCGAAAGTAAGGGTATTTTAGTTAAGAGAAAAGAGTGGAGACCAATTGAGCACGCGACACTATCTTACGGTTATGGTCTCTCAATTACCGCCTTGCAATTAGCGCGATCTTATCAAGCATTAGCTAATGAAGGGGTGCTATTACCTGTTAGTTTTGCGCCTGTCGATGAAGCACCCAAAGGTCTGCAGGTTTTCAAAAAAGATACAGTGGATGCAGTTGCAAAAATGATGGAGAGCGTCGTAGGTGAGGGCGGTACGGCACCAAAAGCGCAGGTGGAACAATTTCGCGTGGCAGGCAAAACAGGTACCTCACATAGAGTTGAAAACGGTCAATATCAAGACGACAGTTATATGTCTGTTTTTGCTGGTTTTGCACCGGTGAGCGATCCGGAAATTGTCTTAGTCGTGACGGTAGATGACCCTAGGGGAATTGATTATTACGGCGGATTGGTTGCCGCGCCGGTATTTTCTAAGGTTGTAGAGGGTGCTTTACGATTTCGTGATGTGCCACCTGATGCAATTCAAACTATTGAACTAGAAGCCGAGCCATTGAAGTTGATGATCACGCGTCCAGAACCATTGGCAGTGTTAACTCAAGAGGCAGTAGAATGACCTATTCAATGCCTCTGAATCAGTTGCTTAGCGTGCTTTCAATTGAGGTTGTACAAGAGGCCGTGGTCACAGAGTTGATCATAGATAGCCGCAAAGTGTCTGCTGGTAATTTATTTATTGCTTATCCTGGCGAGACTGTAGATGGACGAGCCTTTATTGAGGCGGCTCAAGTAGCTGGCGCTACAGCGGTATTGTATGAGGCGGGTGAATATCAATTGCCAAGCACGATCACTATTCCCGCTTACCCCGTATCTGGTTTGCAAGCTAAGGTGGGTGTGTTGGCGCA
>JALZWI010000128.1 GCA_023299895.1 Arenicella sp.
GCCACCTAAAGAGCAATTAGCCTTTGAGATTAATGATGTAAATGAAGTCGATTATAAGACCATTTATGTTCAACCACTGAGTGAGGTTATTAAATCATTGACGAGTACTGATTCTCTTGCTCATATGAATAAAAACCTGCCTGATAAAATAACGACAACCATTTGATTGGACTGTTGTAGAATTGAATCAGTGTTTATTTCTAATTAATCGGTGGGCTATAACACTAGAGTAATTATTGTTTTATAAAATTTAATCGCTTGTTTGATAAAGCTAAGCACAATGATTTTGTATACAAGGTGAGAGAATAGTGACGAACTACTTTAATCAGCAAGTTTTACGGACTGACGCAGCAGGTATGCCGCTCGACTGGGTGTCTTATCAAGAGGCGGCACGGTGTTATCATTTAGGGCGCGTGCTCTATAGCTGCGGCAGCAATTTATACACGATTCATGGCGGACTGAATTCAATATCGGGAAAGCAAAGTGTGCTTGAAATTAATTCGATTATCGCGATTGAAGGTGAGCCGCAAGGCAAATGGAAACACCATGCAAATTACACGCCGCCACTTACGAATAAAACACTGTTTTCTAGGGATGCTAACTTGTGTCTTTATTGCGGCAATCATTATCAAACATCCGTTTTGTCACGTGACCACGTACGACCGATAAGCCAACGGGGTCTTGATGTATGGAGTAATGTTGTCACAGCCTGTAAACGTTGTAACAATTACAAGGCAGGTAGGACACCCGAACAAGCTTGTATGGAATTATTAGCGGTACCTTTCGTGCCGACGCATGCTGAATATGTGTATTTACGTGGCCGACGTATTTTGGCTGACCAAATGGAATTTTTGAAAGCGCATTTTCCGCGAACTAGTCCATTGCGCGAACGAGAATTAAACCAACAAATCAACCCCAGAAACGCCTAAGTTATTAGGCGTTTCTAGAGTATGAATTTAGTCATCACGTTCAGTGATTTCTACTAAATGAAAACCAAATTGTGTTTTAACTGGTCCATGTACTTTACCAACCTCTTCGTTAAATACAACTTGATCAAACTCAGGTACCATCATGCCTGGACCAAAATTCCCTAAGTTACCACCTTGCTTACCAGATGGGCATTGCGAAAATTCAGCAGCAGCAGTTTCAAATGTTGTTTCACCAGCGGTGATTTTTGTTTGTAGATCAAGACAAGCTTGTTCAGTGGAAACTAAAATATGTCGAGCAGATGCGGTAGTCATAATTAATAAACCTTTTCTTTTTGTTACTTTCTTTAAATTGTTCTATTTTCGTTCTTTCAAACGATGGGCATAATACTTACTTTGTTAAGTAAATCCCAGTTACAATGCAGAAAAATGGACAAAACACATAAGAAATTCACTTTTATAGTCGTAAAAACAATTCTATGAGAAGCTCTATTTTAAAAATCATCCAGATTTTGGTTTCGTGTATATTGTTAACGCTGGTTTTTTATCAAGTTGGTTTATTCTCAGCAGAGGCGAGGGCATCATTTTTTGATACTCTTAAAGGCGCCAATATGATGTTTTTGGGGCTTTCGTTAATCGTCGGAATTTTGATTAACCTGAGTAGCTCGGTGAAGTGGTACATGCTCGCCCGTGCACGAAATTTAGGCGCGAGCTTCTGGCGAGTTTTTTCTTATTATTTGATTGGACAGTTTTGTAATTTGTTTTTACCTACCAGCGTAGGTGGTGATGCGGTGCGCTCCTATCAACTTGGTAAGTATTGCAATAACCAAACCGATGCATTGGCATCTGTATTTGTTGAACGTTATACGGGTGTACTTGTTTTGTTGTTGGTTGCAGGTATTGCTGTGATGTCTCGCTTAACCGTCTTTAATGTCGATTTTGTTATTGTTAGCCTAGTCCTATTTTCTGTAATGCTAGGGTTTATTGCATGGATGTTGATTGATGAACGTTTATATCAGTGGTTTAGATCTCTAATCACTCGGCATTTCACTGTGAGTGAGTCGCTCTTCAGTAAAGTTGATGGGTTGTTAGCTTCAATAAACGTATACCGAAATGATTATTCTGCAATGTTGTGGGCATTTATCAATTCCTTAATTTTTTATTTTATTGCTGTGCTAAATGTTTATGTCACCGCATTGGTGTTTGACGTCAATATTGATTTTGTGGATATGCTGATTGCCACCCCCATTATTATGTTGATCATGAATATACCGATTTCAGTCGGTAATCTTGGTCTTATGGAATTTGCTTACAGCAATATTTTTGTGCTAATGGGTTATAGCCCAATCATAGGCTTGTCAGTAGCAGTATTGATGCGGTTGAAGTCTTTGTTAGATGGCGCAATTGGGGGTATCTTGTACCCAATATTTGTGACGAATAAGGCGGAATAGTCTAAAATTAGCTCCTTTTTATATTAGCCTTAATTTATTATAAAACTTATATGAATATTTCGATTGTTGGTACTGGCTACGTAGGCTTGGTGACAGGCACGTGTTTTGCTGATGTTGGTAATCAAGTTTTGTGTGTCGATAAAGATCAAAAAAAAATCGATCAGTTATTGAATGGTCAGATTCCAATTTATGAACCAGGTCTCGAGAACTTAGTCGCCAGTGGCGTTGAACAGGGTCGTTTAAAATTCACAACAGATATTACTGCCGCAGTCGAGCATGCAGAAATTATCTTTATTGCAGTTGGAACTCCGCCAGATGAAGATGGTTCGGCTGACCTTTCGCATGTTCTTGCTGTGGCTAAATCAATTGGTGAGTCTTTGACTGATTATCGTTTGATAGTGACTAAATCGACTGTTCCTGTTGGTACCGCAGCCAAGGTACGCAAGGCTATTCAAGCTGAATTAGATGAGCGTGGCATTGATCTGGAGTTTAGTGTGGCATCTAACCCTGAATTTTTGAAAGAAGGTGCTGCTATTGAAGACTTCATGAAACCTGACCGTGTTGTCGTTGGGGCTGATGATGATCGTGCGGTTACCTTAATGCGAAACTTATACGCACCGTTTAATCGCAATCATGAACGATTAATCGTTATGGATATTCCGTCTGCTGAGTTAACAAAATATGCCGCCAATGCGATGTTAGCAACGAAAATTTCATTTATGAATGAGTTGTCCAATTTAGCTGAATTATTGGATGCTGATATAGAGCTGGTTCGTCAAGGTATTGGATCTGACCCTCGAATTGGTTATCACTTTATCTACCCGGGTTGCGGCTACGGTGGTTCATGCTTTCCTAAAGACGTACAAGCTTTGCATCGTACCGCTGGTCAAAATGGCTATTCTGCTCGTCTTCTTGATGCAGTTGAGGCAGTTAATCAAGATCAAAAATCAGTATTACTGGGAAAAATTGATAAAGAGTTTGGCGCAGATTTGAGCGGTAAATCATTCGCGATCTGGGGGCTTGCATTTAAACCAAATACGGATGATATGCGTGAAGCGCCCAGTACTGTGATTATTAATGGCTTGCTTGAGCGGGGTGCAAAAGTTAAGGCTTATGATCCAGTGGCGAACGAAGAAGCCAGTCATATCTATGCAGGTAAAGAAGCAGTTCAGTTAGTCGATGATTTATACCAAGCTACACAAGACGCTGATGCCTTAGTCATAGTGACTGAGTGGAAAGCTTTTCGTAGCCCGAATTTTGAAAAGCTTAAGCAGCAAATGAAATCACCGATTATTTTTGATGGTCGAAACATTTACGAACCTAGCCAATTAACCGAACATGGTTTCAGTTATCGCGCAATCGGGCGCTCAAATTAGCTATTTAAATTAACTGCTCAAATTAATTATGAAATTGAACGCAAATATTTTTTCTGAAATTAATGCATTAGTGGTCGGTGACGTGATGCTAGATCGTTATTGGTTTGGCAGTGTTGATCGTATTTCGCCAGAAGCACCTGTGCCTGTCTTAGCAGTCCACAAAGAAGAAGCGCGCGCCGGTGGTGCTGCGAATGTAGCTCATAATATTTTAGCTTTAGGCGCCAATACAAATTTATTGTCTGTGGTTGGTGACGACGAAGCAGGGCGAGAAATTAAAAGTATTATCGATAGCTACGGCGCCTCGACGTCGCTACAAATAGATCCGTCGGTTAAGACAATCGTCAAACTTAGAATGGTGGCACAAAACCAACAGCTTCTTAGGGCTGACTTTGACCAAATGCCGAGTGAAGAAATACTTGCTCAATGTTTATCTGATTTTGAAATTGCACTAGAGAGTGCTGATGTGGTTATTTTGTCTGATTACGGCAAAGGTGGTTTACGGCATGTCGCTAAAATGATCGACATGGCACGAGTGAAAAAATTACCAGTCATAATTGATCCT
>JALZWI010000129.1 GCA_023299895.1 Arenicella sp.
CGCAAAATAGTATATGCGGCGGGGTCTTAGGTCAACCGTCTCAAGAGAATAAGTTGTAATTTATCAGTATAGTTTTACTCCGTAATAAAGTTAAAAATAAGCTCTTTTGATAACACTAATGTATAATTTATCATTATGACGATTAATACCACCCCAATTACTGACGCAAACTCGCAAACTGTCAACATTAAGTCAATTATTGATTTGGTCGCTGATGATATGCAGGTGGTCAATCAGAGTATCGAAACCAATCTCAACAGCGATGTCGCCCTGATTAATCAATTGGGCGCCTACATCGTGCAAGCGGGTGGTAAACGCCTGCGTCCGGTAGCTCTACTTCTAGTTGCTAAAGCGACCGATCTTGAATTGTCACCAACAACTACTGATAAACCGAGTGATCAAATTTTATTGGCTGCGATTATAGAGTTTATTCACACTGCCACTTTATTGCATGACGATGTCGTCGACGAGTCGGCGATGCGTCGAGGCCGTGAAACTGCAAACGAAGTATTTGGCAATGCAGCCAGCGTTTTAGTCGGTGACTATTTGTATTCTCGCTCTTTTCAAATGATGGTCAAGGTCGGCAGCATGCGAGTAATGGAAATTCTCTCACGCACGACAAATCAAATCGCCGAAGGCGAAGTAATGCAACTGATTAATTGCGGTTCAGCTGATACCACTGAACAACAGTACATGGATACTATACAATCTAAAACTGCGATTTTGTTTGAAGCTGCAACGCAATTGGGCGCGGTTGTGACTAAACAAACGCGTCCTGTCGAAGATGCTATGGCAGCATATGGTTTGCATTTAGGCACCGCTTTTCAGTTAGTCGATGACATCCTTGATTACACTGCTGATGCCGAAGCTATGGGAAAAAATGTGGGTGATGACCTTGCTGAAGGTAAGCCAACACTGCCGTTAATCAATGCGATTGAACGCTCAGAAGGTGCTGATAAAGAAGTTTTAATTGACGCCATCACCAATGCCAGTCGAGACAATCTAGATGCCATTCTTAAAATTATCGAGAAAACTGGTTCGCTTGCTTACACTGCCCGAATAGCCAGAGAACAAGCTTTGCTCGCGCAGGAATCTCTAGCGGCACTCCCCGACTCAATCTATAAAACAGCGCTAATGCATTTAGCCGAATTTTCAGTAGAACGAACCCACTAACAGCTCATAGGGCCAAAAATATCTAATTAGGTTTAGCATAAGGTAAGCGACTCAAGGTTGTTGCCGTATGATATTCATCTAAACCTGACACCGCGACACTCTCTGCACCAACCAAATTCAGCTTACCGTCGCTTGCTATATAGTTGCTATCAACTAACACTTCTACGATTTCACCTATTACCAGTACCGTACCATTTAACTCTATATCGATTTTTTGACGGAACTCAACGCCCATTTTAATGTTGCTTTGTGCGACATAAGGACAAACGAGATCGGTGTAATACTCATCGAAATGAGTTTGGTCAAACTCTGACATCTGAGCTGGGTATCGCGCGGATGTATGATGCGCATCCTCGAAAAACTCTTTCATCACATGATTGATCGAGAAGAAACCACTCTCATAAATATTTTCTAATGTATCTCTTGTCACTGTATGCGGTCGACTTACAAAGGCGACAAGTGCAGGATTTGCACCCAAATGAATAACTGAGCTGATAATACAAAGGTTAGTTACCCGGTTATTACTAATACTACCAATCAGGTTTGCGCTTTTATAACCTGACAATGAATTGATAAAATGTGCGCGGTAACGTTGTTCCATCGCTGCAAAGTCAT
This sequence comes from Arenicella sp., assembly GCA_023299895.1. Next base: position 1,789 of record JALZWI010000129.1, read on the forward strand.
TTTTACTAAATTGTTTAATCATTAAATAGGTTCTCTACAAAAATAAAAATAAACCCTCTTGTTATGAAATCAGAGCGCTAGCTAAACTGTATTTTATGTTTCAACGCTACTACCTAATCAATAAAATTACATGCCAATATAGCAATAAAACTCATGCTACCTCTATAGTTATCTATTGAGGGTTACATGTTAGAGTTACTTATTATCTAACCTAAAGGCTAAATTATAGATACTCTTCTAATATTCAGCTAAAACTAAATTTCATCTCAGACTAGATAAATTCGAAATCCCTTTTCTTTTTTTACGTAAATTACGCGTGCCTCGGCTATATCCAAGTATTAATGTCTGTCTAAACGAATAGCAGTCTAGGCTACCTCAGCTAGAGGCTTTTCGACACCGCCAGCGACTTTCACCTCTAGTAGATCCAAACTATCACCTATATCGGCAACCTTGAAACCTACACCAATTTTATTTTTTGGTAAGCTGGTATGCACAACTTGATATTTATTTAGTAATCTAGTGACATCTTCTCGGTCTTCTGATTTTGCAACAACTTCACCGACCAGAGCATAACCAATTTCATCTGAATCATCCGCTTGCTTAGACTCAATAATTTCTGTAACTCGATAAAACGTACTGACTTTTCGTGTGCTAAGGATGACACATACTAAGCTACCTTCTTTAATCGTGGACCAGTCTTTGTTCTTCTTATTGTTAATTTGTTTGTTAGTGATATCAAAGAATATATCATCCCGTTCAGGATAGAATTCCCAGTAATTACGATCACTAATGTTGCTAAGTATGTGCATTCAAATCCTCAGTTACTGTTACAGAAAAATTAACTTTACTCACTATCTGACTATAATAGCATACGCAGAATTAACAAGAAGTGGCTCTTGCTCATCGTCAATAGCAAACAGCTGTTTAAAAAATGATTATCAGCCCATAATTGACGCGTCTTCAATAAGATATAGTAAACTTACTAAATGATGAATTCTCTATCATAATAAATATCACACTAGCCATTAATGATAGCGCATCTATTAAATAAATGGCCTTACAAATATTTTTAGACTTCTGTTGCTAATAGGTATATTACAATGAAACCAATCATTCAACTTTTGATCGTTTTAATAATAGCGACCCTGATCAACAACCCCTCTATGGCCGCAAACGAAACGCTTGACGACATAAGCCAGCTTAAATGGAAAAACAGAGTTTTACTGATCAAACCTAAAATGGAATGCGATCAAGAAATCTCGGTATTAATGGCAGATGATATAGAAATTAATGACCGCGATATTATCTGGTTTGTTTTTTGTGATGGCGAAGTAGTCAGCAATTACCCTAGTTTAATCTCCGACAAATTTATTGTTGAGACGATAGAATCGTTATTTGCCCGTAACGATGTGACTATTCTCTTAGTTGGCAAGGATGGCGGGGTAAAACGTCGCACTGATGAACTCAATCTAGTAAGGCTTTACCAATTGATTGACTCAATGCCAATGCGGCAAGATGAGATGAACCTTAAGAATTAAGATTGATAGCGGCAGTTAGTTCTTTAACAACTCTATCTTGTTGTTGTTTTGTCATCTCTACCCACAAAGGTAGACGAATGATTCTTGACGATAATGAATCGGTAAGTGGTAATTCACTGTTCGAGCGGCAGAATTTATCGGCTGCCGGTGCCGAATGCAGTGGCACATAATGAAATACCGCATAGATACCTTTTTCTTTTAAGCTGTGCAAAACTTTCAACCTAAGGTCTGAAGAATTAACAATCACATAATACATGTGCGCATTATGTTGGCACTCAGCTGGAATAATAGGGCGACGTATCAAATTTTTTTGTTCAAGTGATTCTAGAGCAGCGTGGTAATACGACCAGTGCGCTAAACGTCGATTGGTAATCTCCTTTGCGTGTTCAAGTTGTGCCCAAAGAAAAGCGGCAATTAATTCTCCAGGTAGAAAAGATGAACCAAGATCACGCCAGCTATATTTGTCGATCTCTCCCCTGAAGAACTGACTCCGATCAGTTCCCTTTTCTCGAATGACTTCAGCTCGTATACAGAGCTCCTCACGATTAACTAATAGAGCCCCGCCTTCTCCTGAAATCACATTTTTTGTTTCGTGAAAACTATATGCACCCATATCGCCAATTGAACCTAATTGTCGACCTTTATAACTTGCCATTACGCCTTGAGCGGCATCTTCAATTACGGCCAAATCGTAACGTTTAGCAAGTGCCATAATTGTATCCATTTCACATGACACTCCAGCATAATGAACAGGAACAATGGCCTTCGTTTTAGCCGTGATTGCAGCCTCTATTAAAGACTCATCAATGTTCAGAGTATCTTCTCTGATATCAACGAATATAGGCATTCCACCACGCAATACAAATGCATTTGCAGTTGAAACAAAAGTGTAGGAAGGCATGATAATTTCATCGCCAGGCTTAACCTCAAGTAGCAATGCAGCCATTTCCAAAGCAGCAGTACACGAATGCGATAGAAGCGCCTTATTACTACCAGTAAAGTTCTCTAACCATGCATGGCATTTATCAGTAAATGGTCCGTCACCTGCCAAACAACCCAGTTGATGAGCATGCTCAATATACACAAGCTCCTTGCCTGTCATATACGGATGATTAAATGGAATATCGTTTATCATAAAAATTTATTTAAGCACTCACTAAATAGTAACTTGGCATTCTAAAACAGCATGATCATAAGGTATACGCAGATAATCATTACGATGCCTAGCTATGACGTTAGCAAAACACGTCTCCGCTAACTTTCGTAGTTCATCAGGAGTACGGATATTTTGACCTCGGTCTCGTTCGATAAAAAATTTAGAAATAAAGTTTTGCCCTTCAATAAAACAAGGATCAGCACTTATGAATCTACCATCCTTATTTAATGCTTTTGCTACCAAGCCAAAAAGTTGTTTTGCTTCATCATCATTAATATGGTGAAGGACGCCACTGGTATATGCCACATCAATGCCAGGTAAATTTGCTAATGTTTTTTCATCAAACAGACCATGATGAAATGTGGCATTCCTACACCCAAAATTTTTCTGAGCCGAAACAATATAATCTTCTGAAATATCAAAACCATAATATTCTATATCTTCTGGTAAATGATTCAATATCTCTGCCGTTCCACAACCAATATCTAAAACGGTTTGCCCAGACTCAATTCTCAAATCATCTTCAACAAACAGTTCGCAACCTCTGTTCGCTCCAAGTAAGGATTGAAAAGAGTTATAGACAATTGGATGAGATAATACAGCTCTTAAACCTGATGTGATTTGCGACATAGTTACGATTTTTTATATGCAAATATAGCTTTATAGTCACCCATTTCATTGAGCATAGGTAGGCACATCATAAATTGTCCAAGATGATAAAGCGGTGTGGTAATAAACTCTGGCCACTTGATGTAGGCTAAACCAAGACGACCCGGCCAAAAATGCAATTGTTTAGTCGACTGAATATTGAACCCCGCTTGCGTTACCAACTCGCAATATTGTTTGAATTTCATATTCAAAACAAAATGCAGAAAGCCTTTATGAATTGGTTCCATTAAAAGGATCTGCCCACCTTTTTTCAGTGAGCGGTATAAATTATCTAATATTATTGACAACTCAGATGCATCTTTTGCTGCCACAGCGCTGCAACCCCACATAAACACAAGATCATAGTCTGAAACAGTATCGATATCAAAAACCGATTGGATCTTATATGTTATGTCTAAACCTTGTGACTCCTGTTCGGCTAATTCAATCGCCTTAGCGGAAAAATCAACAGCGGTAACCTTTGCACCTTTGTTTGCCAAGTAGCGAGACATATAACCAGTCCCGCAGCCCACATCCAACACTCTTTTATTGGTTAAGTCAGTTAAAAATGACTCAACTAATTTCATATGTTCGATATGATATAAACGATTAAGATTGTTGTTAGGCCACATAGATACTGCATCACCCTCTAATGAGGATGCTTTGGAATCCCAATACTCTGCACGCGAATAAACCGCTTCTCTATTCCAACGGTTTTTAAGCATACTGACCAACCCAGTAACTTTCATAATGTCTTCTTAATTTAGTATTTCTTTATCCGAAGTGGTTTTTCTTCGGTATTATTTAACTCAGTATAAAAGCGAATTGCTACTCAAAGCAATCATTTAATCATCAACTTTCGGTAAAACAAAACATCTGATAATAAACCAATGCATCACTCCTACCACTAATAACATTAAGCCATAAGCCCTGAGCATCAATGCACCCGCATTAGCCGAAGCCAGATCAAACCCAAGATAGTTCAACCATACTGAAATTCCGACTTCGGATACGCCCACTGAACCTGGTATAAAGCTAACCACATTAACCAAGGTCATACCTGTTGTGAGCCCCGCAACATCAATTGGGTTAAGCAAAATTTCTACCGACCATAATGTCGTCCACCACCCCAAGATAACGCAAGACCAAGCCATTACGGTAAGAAGTACTGATTTCAACATCAGATAAGGGTTCTGAAACATTACGTTTAAGCGCGACTTAATCTCTTTAATAACCTGAAATTGATCGGCAAAAAAATGAAAAACCAAATAGGACAATAAAAAGCTAACTAATAGTATCGCTATCACGATCAGAGCAGAAGAAACTGCTTCACCTTTGAACGTAGAAAGGCTAATACAAATCACGGTAATTAAAGCTACGATTATGATGTCTATGAGCCGCTCAATAGCAAGCGCGAAATAACCATCGGAACGTGATAACTTTCCTGATTTTTTCAACATTTCCACTTTCAATATTTCGCCTGATTGTAAAGGCATTACCATCGATAAACCCAGGCTGTAGGCTGTAGCAATATAAAGTGTTTGAAAAGAATAATGATGATAGCCAAAAATATTAAGCATGACCGACCAACGCAATGTTCTAAAAACCCAAAAAGAAATAATACTGATTATTGAGCCTATTAAAAAAACTAAAACGTTCGCTTGCAAAACTATTTCAAATGCGTCACGCCACTGAAATTCTCGAAATAGATAGGCAACACATGCTATAAATATGACGACGGCAACAAAAATAATTAGTCGCGTTTTAAGTTTTGAAAAATTCATTTATACGCTTTTTAAAATGGCTGCATCACGAATATAGGCAACACGAGAAGTTAATTGATCGTAGGAGCCAGCGTTTATAAATAAGGTCGCCAAACAATGCCGACCATTGATAAACGCTTCAACCTGATCTCCCGCTGCCGCATGAAGATCTATTGAATCTACCCAGTCATGTTCGCTCAACTTAGCAACCAATTCAAAATTGATATCGAGACTACCAGCTACTTCAACGCCGATTAACACCACAGCCGTTGGCACCTCTTCATGTTGTGCCCGAAAGTTCTGGCTACTTTGCACACCCAATACAGAGCAGATAGCTAGATCCAAAAAATTCACCCCATAAGCAAGAGACACAAGCTGGGTGATTGAATTACCTCCCAGTCTCGGGCTCGCCTCTAAAATATAAACTTGCTCGCCATCCCAAATGAAATCAACATCAAAGACCGTATTATCTATATCTAAACTTAGCCAAAGCTGTTCAATACTACTCCGTATTTTCTTTTGTATCTGGGCTGTTAACTTTGACGGCGTAAGGTGACCTGTCGTACACACATACGGTGGTTTAGCCGTTTGCCGATCAAGACAAAAAATATCCGTAATGAAACCGTCTTTGACAACACCTTCAGCAGTGCCATGATGGCCATGAATACACTTTTCTATGGACACTACCCCATTCAAGCTATAACTCTTACTATCTTGATAACGGTCATGTAATTGTGTTACGGAATCGATAATATATATTCCTTTACTACCAGATGAACGATCTGGCTTGATAATCCAAGGTTGAGAAAAATCTAATTTACTAGCAACTATATTAACATCGTTAACTAGGTGAAATTCCGGGTGCGGTAAATTATTATCTTGTTGAAAGTCTCGGAACTGAAATTTGCTGGTTAATACCTCAGTAGACGAAAAAGAAACAGAATGAATGCCTAATTGCTCATTAACACAGGCGGCAGTCGCTACAGCCACATCTGTACAAGGCGCAATGGCTCCGTTCACTTTTTCCAGTTGCGCAATCTCAAGTACTGCGGCTTTATCCGTTGTATCAACTATATAAGACTTATCCGCGATTTTATGGCCTGGATTGTCCGGGACATTATCCGTGACGACAACTCTTAGGCCGATAGATTTAGCATATTCAATGGTTGGCAGCTGATATCTAGAGGCCCCTAAGACCAGTAACGTTTGCTTGTCTAAACTCACTTATCATTCCTGACTATCACGAGTTGTTTGTCGGATTATCGCAACTGGTCGACCCAATGTTTGTGTATGGATTGCGCCTAAGTATTGTCCAAATATTCCAATAATAAATAGCTGTATACCTGAAAAAAACATGATCGAACAAGCTAGAAAAGTAAAACCTTCGATTACACCGATGCCAAATATGTATTGATATAAAAAATAACCTATCAACAGGACAGCAAAAAAAGTTGTTAATAAGCCTATATAGAAAGCCAATTTGAGCGGCACAATTGAAAACGCTACGACCATTTTGATGGCATGAGATAACAGCTTTCTAAAATTGTAATTGGATCGACCATGCTCACGCTGATTAAAAACAATTTCGCATGTCTCGACTCGCTTGCATGTCCAGGACAAAATCGCATCTATATCAACAACACTGCCTTTAAAGCTTTCGAAGCCTTTACTGACCTTATTGGAAAATGCTCTGAACGCACTACTCTGAGTCATATTTTTCATACCTAAAATATACTCAAAAAACCACAATGAAGATTTAGATGTTATTTTTCTAAACCAATTTTGTTGAGGGTCTTTGGAAACGCCATAGACCAGATCTGCACCTGCTCGTACTTGCGAGGCTAATTTAAAAATTTCAGATGGCTTGTGCTGAAGATCATCATCCATAGTGACAATCACATCACCCTTAGCACTTCTGATGCCGACTAATAATGCAGCATGCTGGCCACTATTACTCAGTAAGTCGATGCCAATAACTTTGTCAGGGTAAAGGCCACTTAACTCTCCAATCTTTGCCCATGTTTCATCCGAACTGGCATCGTTCACTAAAATAATTTCGCCGGACTCGCATTCATCAACAATCGACTCCACCAGTTTTACGATGCTCTGCTGTGAGTTATAACACGGAATCACAATGCTTATAAAATTGTCGTTTGCGTGCGCCATATCTAATTTAGTCATCTGTAATGTCAGTTTCAAAAATCAAACAATCATAACCATAGGCATTCATTGATTTTTTCAATTTAAAATTAGGGTGAGATTCAATAACTGACGCATGCACAGGGTAATAATAAATCACCTTTATATCCCTTGGGCTGCGTTTCGCAGAGGCGATCATGGTATCAAGAACTTTTTGCATTAAGTCGTCATCGAATGGAAAGAAAAAATAAAAGATAGTTTCATCATCTTGATACTTATACTGAGAAGCATCACAACAAACGTTTTGAATTTCACTCAAGCTCACATTATTGTCTCGCAATGTTTGAACATTCTTATCAGCACAATCAACCAACTCTTGCGAAAACTCAATGCCGACCACTCGTTTAAAATTTTCCATCGCGGCGATAATCAAAGTACGGCCCTTGCCGCTGCCAAAGTCGACAAACACATCATGACTGCTTATCTGTAATTGTTTAAGCATGTAACGAAAAGGCAAAACTCCGCTTGGCTGATACATTTGTCCCTGCGCGATTGACTCAGCATCAATGTCTAATTCATCTAACTCCAAGCGATCTACTGTATCCAATTTAAATTTGTAATCAAACCAAAGGTCATATAACCGACTTATCACCAGAGATATAGAGTTTTTTAATCCAACTCGGTGAAGACTGGCGAATAATTCATGCAATTTATTGTTGTACTTCATTCAAATTCTACCTAAGCGGTAATTAATAAAATCGCTATTCGTTTGCGCACCAACCAAGGTAACTATTTCAGTGTTTTTAGTGCTCAAAATAGCCGGCGCGAGTCGAATAAATGACGGTTGCAATACCATCGTATAAGCCCCCACATTGCCGAAGATAAAAATATCATCAGGTGCGATCGCACCCTCGTAATCAGAGGCCATAATGTCATCTTCCATGCAGGTATAGCCGCTCAGAGAACCTTTTATGTTAGTTTGCGTTTGGCCTCCAGGGTATTGTGCCCATGGCAGATTAATCGGACTTTTAGTTGGTTTGATGTTGTAAACACTACCACTCAAAATCGCAGTATCGCTATTAACAATTCGCTTAACATTGTCAACTCGACAAACAAACGACATTGCATCGGCGACAATTGCCAAACCTGGTTCTAGAGTCAACTGCGGTGGTTTTATCTTTGTATTTGATAAGCGTTCATTCAAAGGCTCTGTAATTGCTTTGGCGTAATCATCAAAACTCGGAATTTGATAATCCCAATTCGCAGCCATTTTTTCCGGCATTGGCGAGAAGAAACCGCCACCAAAATTTAATACTTTAATAGAAGCCCATAGATCAGGTGAGCACTCGTCAATAAATTTAATCGTTTGGGTCACTAGGTCAGTATATGGCTCGGGCTTTTTACCACTAAAACAATAATGTGCATGCAAGCCATTAAATTCTAAGTTTGCGTTTTCTTGGATATATGAGATCGCTTGCCTTGCTTCTTTATTCGCAGCTAATCCAAAACGGCTACTGCTAGTCATCGTCTCGGAAAAGTTTAGCCTGACGCCCACCTTAGCAATTAAGTTATTCGATCGACTAATCTCTTCAATTCGGTATAGTTCATTGATCGAGTCGATATTAATAATGGCGCCATCACTGATCGCTTTATATAACTCATCCTGATATTTAATTGGCCCATTAAAAATAATATTTTCGCCGTCGACCTGTAAACTTTTGGCCAGATCGTATTCAAATCCAGAAACAACTTCTGAGTACCAACCAAGGTTATCTATTTCGGTAATCGCTTTTGGAAGATAATTAGTCTTGACAGAATATGCCATTCGAACATTTGGATAAAGATCGTCAAAAGCTGAAAAAAATCGCTGGCAGTTCTCTTGAAAACGATCTGTATGGAATACATAAAAATCGCCGTCAGCTGCTGCCAAATAGCGATCTAACTCACCCCTTTCGGGTTGCCACAAAAATGAATCTGAAAACTGGCTCATTCGTAACTAAAAATGTATTAATCCAGCATAAACGACCAGCATTATAACTCTCATAAAACTATACCCCTTACCTTGGCATCTATATTGATGTTTTATTACTGAAGCCTCTTATTAATAACCTTATAAGAATATGACTACAGATATTTATTTTGAGGTGATAATTATACCCTTACTAATGAAAAATGCTTAATTAATACTAAATTCCGATCATACTATTTATTATAGTATTTAGTTAGCTACACAGAACCTGACTCTTTATAATGCATCACAACCTTTACAACTGAATAATAACCGAACAATTGTAATGTCAAATAAGATTGTATTAGTCACTGGCGGAACCGGTTTTACTGGTAACTACATGCTCAAGAAGCTGTGTTCCTTAGACTATCAAGTTAGGGCAATTAAACGGCCGTCATCGGATATTTCTGGTCTGAGCGATCTTCCAATAAAGTGGTACGAAGGTGATGTCTATGACACTGAGCTATTAGAAACAGCCATGCAAGGAGTACAGCAGATCTATCATTTAGCTGCAGCTTACCGAACCACCAATCTTCCTGACATTGAACTAACCAACGTACATCTCACCAGTACAAAAATCTTAGCCAAGCTAGCTCTTAAACAACCTAGCTTTGAACGCCTAGTCCTCGTTTCAACAATTGGTGTGCTAGGGCATGTTGATAATCCGCCGATCAATGAACAAGCACCTTACAACCCTGGTGACTTATATCAGTCTACCAAAGCCGATGCTGAAAAATGGTTAATCAGTTTTGCCGCTGACAACTCATTGCCCTATTCTATTGTTCGTCCAGCGGCAATTTATGGGCCTGGTGATCGGTGCCTACTTAAGTTTTTTAAAATGGCAAAACTACCTGTAATACCACTGATTGGCTTCACTAAAGGCTTGTATCACATGATACACGTAGAAGACTTAGTGGAATTCATTTGGTTTACGACGACAACTCAAAAATCATTGTCGCAAATTTATATTTGCGGCAACCCACAAGCTAATACTCTAAAAGAGATGCTAGTCACTATTGCAGAGCATTATGGTAAAAAGACGCGTTTTATTCGTATACCCGCAAGTCCCTTATTTCTGTTAGCAAGGGTTGTCGATTTTATTTCTAAAAAGCTCGAGGTCGAACCGTTCATTTATCCTAGAAGAGTTGCATTCTTCACCAAAGATAGGTCGTTTGATACGTCAAAAATGGCATCACTCGAAGGTTATAAATATAAATACACAGAAGAAGAAGGCCTAAAACAATTAGCCGATTGGTATCAATCGCAACAATGGCTTTAAACTAACAGCCTTACAAACGAATGCTTGCCCTTCGAACTCCGCATGTTCTTGCACAATAGCTATCGTTGATTCACTGCTTTGTTCTTTTGCTTGAACTGCAAGTGTGATCGACAAAAAACAAGCAATAAACCAAAAGCCATAACACCAAAGCAATATTTTTTTTTGCCCTGGCATGGATCTATTTGTATATCTAGTTTTCATTGTTAACGCCTCCACTTTGTTGCCCTTGAAATAACAATCACAAAATTGATTGCTTACATAAGATACGTTAGTAGAGGCATAAAACATGCGCCCTGATTAGCGAATCTATTGATTCACTAAGGCTAAAGCGTTCTTTGAAAAACTAATTCCTGAC
>JALZWI010000130.1 GCA_023299895.1 Arenicella sp.
GACGACACAACAGCTGCGTGGTACGCGCCACACCTTAGTCCTCGTATTAGAAGCCTTGTTGAGACTTTCTCACCCAATCATGCCTTTTATAACTGAAGAGATCTGGCAGACTGTTAAACCCCTAGCCAATGTTGAGGGTGACACGATTATGACTTGCCAATACCCACTGTCTGACAGCAGTAAAATCAATCAAGCGTCCGTTGATGAAATGACTTGGGTACAAGCTGTGATAACGGGTGTTCGTAATATTCGTGGTGAAATGAATATCAGCCCGGCCAAAGAATTACCCATTCTAATTCAAGGTGCCAATCAAATCGATCGAAATTATTTAGCCGCCAACCAGGCTTATCTAAATAAATTTGGTCGCTTTGAATCCATCACTGACATTAAAGAAAAAGAGGCTCCCGAATCAGCAACTGCCTTGGTTGGTGCAATGCGCGTATTAATTCCGCTGGGTTCTTTTATTGATGCCGAAGCTGAAATTGTGCGTTTAAACAAAGAATTAGAAAAGGCTCAAAAGAACATTGATGGTGTCTCAGGACGACTTAACAATAAAGCATTTACCGACAAAGCACCTCCAACAGTAATCGAAAAAGCCCAACAACAGTTGAGTGATGCTGAATCAGCTAAACGGTTATTAGAAAAACAAATAACTCGAATGGAACAGTTTCTCAAGAGTTAATTTGTCGCCCCTGAAGTGTTTATAAGGCTGGGTTATGACGGTGCTTGTTATACTGCCATCTTGGCAAAGAAACAGGGCCGCAGAAAAAGAGTAGCAGCACCTAAGCTCTAAATTTCTTTTAGCTGATTTTGTTGCTCACTTGTTTGAGCAAGGCTATATACATAAACAATTGTGTAAATACCACCCATCACATACCCCAGACTAACAGTCTCAAGTATTTCAGGTGTGTGCGCCTCAACATTAACCCACCAAGACGCTCCAAAAATCAAACAACAGGTCAGCAAAATTGTTGTCCATATAATCAATATATAGTTATTCAGTAGATGGGAAAATAGCCTGAAAAATATTTCTATTAATGAGGTCATGAAAAAGGTCAGTACAAAACTATAACTTCCTTGTACGTAGGTCGCTTTGATCGCAACCATCATGCCATGTTTATGATTGACAAAGTAAGCCCAGCAGCCATAACAAATAAAGCCAATGATTCCACTCACTAAGCCACGTTGATATGGCTTTAGCAGCGCAAAACGCTGTGTAACGACTTCAAACATTAGTCTGATTTAATCAGTAAATTACTTGGCAAGTAAACCCGACCAATTAGCATCAGCCTCTTTTATGAAATTTTCTTTATTAGCCGACCACTTCTCATTAATACTATTATTGTAATTTAGATAAAGCTTACCATCATAGATGGTGAACAATTCTGGCTTGATAGATGCAGTGGTGTTCTGTGACACCGCGTAAGCACAATAGCCACCGTATTGCGGTGTATATTTTTCTGGATCGGAGACGAATAAATCCAAATTCTCTTGTGAAGAAAACAACCATTTTGCTTGTTTATATTCAGTCGAGTAACGCTTATCACCTTCGACTGGTTTGCCTTGTGTAAAGTAGGCAACGGTGTCATAACCTTTGATAGCATTATTTGAAAAGGTACTGGTATAAACTGGGTCAAGTGCCAGTGCATTTAATGCCCAAACAGAGCTTACGAGAACCAACACTAATTTTAGATAATATTTCATGATCACGATTCCTATATTTGATATACGCCATTAGTAAATTGATCAAGTTTAGTCGCCACTAACTTTTGGCAATGATCAGCACACTCCTTACGCGTATCGAAGTCACTAAGATAGCAGACTGGATGAAAATGTACTATGACGTCAACTTTTTTTAATGCAAAAAGCTTAAAAAAATGTGGTGTAAAAGGCATATCTGCATACCAGGCATAATGATCCAACATAGTCTGATTCATTTTATTACCAGCCTGATGCGTATAAGCTACAGTGATTGGCTGAATCGGAATAGCTTGAACTTGTGCAGTATCTGACTCTAAATTAACCGCTTCAAACAAACTCGATTTAAAAGGTTCAACATGTACACCATCCGTGCTGGTTCCTTCAGGAAATAAAATCAAACTATTGCCATCAATAATATGTTGTTGCATTACAGCCAATGAATGCTTTGTTTTGCCGGCTTTTCGGTCAATAAATAATGTGTTTTGGTATTTAGCGTATTTGCCTAATATTGGCCAGTTGGCTACTTCGGACTTGGCGACAAAAAACGCTGGGATATTACCTAGCACAAAGATATCAAGATACGAAATATGATTACTGACATACAAGGATGGATGTTGTTTTGACTCGGCACCTGTAAACCGGACACTGAGGCCTAAAATCACCCTAACACCCTGGTGAAACACATGGGGTATCCGTGTGTGATTTGGAACCCTAAAAGCCCGCGCAATGATAAACAATAATGGCAGCACTGCCATCCATATTATTAACCCAGGCACACGCCAAAAAATATGTAAATAATTTTTAGCGATCGTCATAGAATAGTTTTCTTTGAGTTTAAAGTAGATTGCTATCAGCTACTTCTCAATTGATTTATTGACTAAAGCATGATTAGTGCCAAACATCTCATTTGCGTCAACATAAATCGCAACAAAAGTCGTATTAAAGGTCGGATCAATAATTGCATGATCGCTAATTTTAGCACCAATCTTTAAGTAACCACGCAGCATGGTCGGAACTGCCCCGCGTTTTTTACCTTTTGCTGGCTCCTGTGTAAAATCAGTAATAGCAATACTATTTATTTCAGGCTTAGGTTTAGGCATTAATTTCGCTGATGCTAAATGTTTATGATAGAGATAAGATAAAATTTCAGTGTGCTGTTTGTAATCAGTCCCTGAAAAACTGGCGCAGCCAAACATCAGTTGATAATTATTTTTTTCAATAAACTGCATGGTGAACTTCCAAATCAACATCAGTATCGCCCCTCCTCTGCCTTTGGGAGAAACACAGGCGCGACTTAATTCAATAATCCTATCGTAGTTCTGTCGAATGCCGCTTAAATCAAAGGCGTGCTCAGTGTAAAAAAACTGTTTATTAGACAACGCTAGGATACTCACGAGACGCACAGTGCCAACTACTTCTTGTTCATTTTTTTTATCTACTACAATGACATGATAGGCAATCTCATCCCACTCATCTTCTTCACGCTCAGTGTTAAGCATCTCACGCGTTATTTCACCGCCACTTTCTTTAAACAAAACTTGGTAGCGTAAGTTTTGCGCTGATTGTACTTCCTCAACCGTTTCGGCTAAACGCACATCATAGCGACCCGCTGACATGCTGCCAGCAATTAACTTGGTCATTTGTTCAAATATTTTAGGAGTAATTGCCATAGCTGTTAATAATAGGTCTTTTTTATATGTTGGAACAATGCTCTGAGTGATACTTTATCACTACCTTGTTGAATGTTTCGTTGACCAATTTCAAATGCGAGCCGCCATTGTTTGAACAAAATTCGGTATGCATCTACAACGGAATTTTTTGGGTCATAAATATTAGTAGATTCAGACGTAACGCCATTCACTTCTAAAACTTTAAATGATCGACCTGCTCGCAATTCGGACGCGCTTGTCGCTCGAATATCATAGCGTCCAAAGTAGAAGTCGTTAAGTTGTTTACTAAGCATATCAATTTGATTAATAAGTTCTGGCGTAATGTTTTGAGCGCCATCTAAAAACACTGAGCCCCGACAATGCGAGCCAATTTCAACCACTTTAAACGCTTCCTCTTGCTTCAATACTAAGTCTAATTTATCTTGATGTAATTCAAGTAAATATTGCGCCATATAGTGTGTGCGAGGGTTTTCCATAATCAGTTGCTCGAGATTTTTCAGTCCATCACCAACGAGCACAGGAAATGTTTTTTCAGTTATAGAAAAAATATTGCCAACGGATTGATTGGCTTTTCGATAATAAAAAACGCCGAACTCTTCACCCTCGACATGTTCCTGAACAATCACATCGCCAAGTGCTGACTGTAAATACGCATCTACTTCTTGATTACCACGAACTACCGCCACGTCTAAACCGCGCTGACCAAAATCTGGTTTCATCACGATAGGATAAGATAGTTTTAAGTCATGCATAAAACGATGTACTGATTCAATTCGATGCGTCAGGTCATCCGTGTATTTCAACATAATGAATCGCGCAAGAAACTCAGAACCTATTAATTTCTCTAAACTGTCGGCCTTGCGCTCACCGATTAAACCACTCATAGGCATGCTAGGGTTAACTGAAAGAAAAGTTAGTCCCTTAAAACGAATACTTAGAAAACAAATATAGAAAACAACCGGCAAGTAAAACACAGGCATAGGCCAAAATTCCCAGCGTATTGCCCGGCGTAATTTTGAACGAATTAGTTGTTTAGTCCTATATTGCAAATCAATCCTAGCCAAGTAAGTTCATCAAATGATGAAAATCAAACAAATAGAAACGTTAACCAGTAGTGGTTACAGCAGAAACGGCAGCCCTAGTTTTTAAATCAATCAATGCTATTTCAATGGCCGGTTCAAATTGCGCCTCACATGGAGAACCATCCGTGTAGGCAAATCGTGCCACCCTAGAATCAACGCTAATATGACTTAAGCTAACCGTATTTGCATCATCACGATGCATGCATACCGATTGTTCTGACTTATGTGGGAAATGGCTATTATGATATGCCAGATAGTCTTCTACTTCGGCCGACTCTAGTAGGTGTAAGTCGGCAAAGTATTGTTTGCGACTTGATTTTACATGTTTCGCGTTTACCGAAGATGATGACTTTGGGGTGCTAACATTAGGTTGAACTCTAGCTTGATGGCCATCCCAAACAAATAAGGCATTATCGCCATTGCGTTCAATAAGAAACATTCTAAATGCCCGATAATTTATCAACTCAAGCTTATTAAAATCAGTAACCGCTTGAGCTATAGAGTTAATCGCAGCAAATTTACGAACAATTTCACCACGACTAATCCAATCTTTATAAGTCGCAATTTGTTGAAATTCATAATGATTTAATAGACAGACAGTTAGCCCACATTCATTAACCGCAATCCATGTACCACCTGCATCTACGTCGGTAGGTGAAATGTATCTCAATCCACCTTGTGTTTGTATGGCGGGTAATTCAGCACGGCTGCGCGAGAGTTGCTCATCACGGTTAAAAAAAAGCTCGTAGCCTTGCTCACGCAAAAACCAACTCATGGTGCACATTAGGAACTAACCTTGTCTGCATATACAGTGTTTGCCTGATCCAATTGTTTGGTGAAATTACGCGTAGGAATAGCAACACCGAACTCATCATCAGTAGCGATACCCAAAGAGCGAGTCATTGCTGCTATCATTGCATAGTGATGCACGGTGTGTGACTGCAAGAACATCAACTCGCGCTCAAGCGTTGTAGTAACCTGGTTAATCAAATTATTTTTTTCACCTTCATCACTGTACTCCTCACTAATCGTATATTCTTTCTCAAATAAGCTTATATCAAATTGCGTCAGCGATTTAATAAGTTTCTGTATGGTCGACTTTGCATAGTCTATATCAGTTTCTAAACGCCCGTCTCGAGCTCGTTCATCAAAACGAAACTCGGCCTTTGCTAACTGATGAAAAAAACATTGATAATGTTCAAGCACGTGCCTAAAGTGTGTACCAATATCTGACTGAAATGCTGGCTTAAAACCTTGCATGTACTGATCAGCGTTCAGCAAAGTAAGTAAATTTAGCCCTTCTTGCAATCCTGCAATATTGATATCAATTAAGCTCTGTTGATTTGGCATATTATTATAAAAATTATTATGTTCAGAAAAATAAAGACACTTAGCAAATACCTATTCAACACCTGAAGAATAACAGTATGCTTTATTATGTTTACTTGCACACTAACCATAGACCCCAAGACATTTAATTCTATTTCATGATTATACGCAAATAAACCGCGCTTGTGATACACAAATCACACAAGCCAGCTCCGTTCTAAGGATGTTTTCACCTAAACTTACTGGCGTGCATGCACCTTCTAGCAAACTTTTTTCTTTATCTGAAAAGCCACCCTCTGGTCCAATTAAAATTGTCAATCTGCCTGGCACATTGTCTTTGAGTGACAAAATTGACTGCCCTTTGGCATCTGCATAAATAATTTTTTCATCTGACTCAGTAAGTAATTCAGAGATACTGCGTTCAGACGAAATTTTAGGCAGCCAAAGATTTTGTGATTGCTTACAGGCCTCAATAGCAAAACGTTGCCATTTTTCTTGCATTGATGATTTGTAATATGTAATCGAATGGTCACAACTTAATGGAATAATTTCTTTCACTGCCAGTTGTGTGAGCATGTCGACCATCGTTCGCTGACGATCACCTTTAGGAATTGCTGTTGCGATTCGGATCGAGCTTTTTGTTAGGCTCTTTTGCACAGACTTTATTTCGACCGTAATTTCTCGTTTACTCTGCCCCACAATAATTGCTTGAGCAAGCAAGCCTTGACCATTAATTAATTGAATCGGCGAACCTTCTCGCAAACGTCGCGACTTTGTCGCGTGTGCCGATTCATTGGCAGATAAAATCACACGGGTATCAGTTTGCTCTAGTGCAGGGTGGTAAAACGTTGCTAGCGCCATAAGGCCTAATCAGTACTCCAGTTTAAGTAAACATCATAGTGCACTAGTTTACTGGAAAATTGTTCGTTCGGTTTTTGATTGTTAATCAATAAAGGTTGCGCATAGTCAGGTCGCTTAACCGCGATGCGCGTGTAATTACTGTCTAAGGCAGCTTGTAACAAATTATCTGCATCCAAGTCAGCCCCAACCAGCCATTGTAACAATTGCATATTTTTATTAACCGCTGCGGATTTTTTTCGCTTTGTTGGAAACATCGGGTCTAAATAGACACAATCAGCAATAATTTTTTTTTGAGCTAATAATTCAATCGCATTCACTTCGATAACATGTGGAATCTTTACATCATGACAATGAGCCCATTGTGTAAGCGCTAAACGGTTCATTGCATCCTTTAGTAACAATGCCATAACTGGATGACGTTCAATAATTGTTACCTGGTAGCCCTGCGCGCACATAAGCAGTGTGTCGCCACCCCAACCACCGGTCGCATCAATAATTTGCTTAGTTTTTTTGCCAAGCGCTTGATTAAAGGCCCCCTGCTTAGGCGCAGGAAATGTTTTTTGTTGAGCAGCAAATTGTTCAACATCGATACAGTACTTAAGTCGTTTAGTCGACGCTTGGCTACTCCATGAGAGTTCAAGCCCGGAACTTGACTCAGCAATAATTAATTCAGTCTGATCATTCCTATCATCTAAATCATATTGCTCGACAAACGCATGCAACAAGCTTTGTTGTGAATACTGACCAACCGCTAAGCTTGTAGTGTCAAAACTTGCAGGGCCAAAGTTAGTCGCGTCAAAAATAGCTCAACTCGTTTCTATATATGTATTATGAAAACTGGGCATCCACTAACGGGCTTACATCTGCCGTGTAATCAACACCGTCTATAGCAAAACCAAATAGACGTAAAAATTCAGATTGATAAGCGGCAAAGTCTGATAACTCATGTAAGTTTTCGGTGGTTACCAGGGGCCAAATGGCTTCGATTTCAGCTTGCAGTTCAGGTCGCAGTTCAAGCTCATCTACTCGAAAGCGATTTACATCATCTAGGCGCGGACTGTCAGTCAAAATACATTCATCAAACAACCTTCCTAATTGTTCAATACAGCCCTCATGAGTCCCCGCTTCTTTCATTTTTTTAAATAAAATAGAGAGATACAAAGGCATGACCGGTATTGCTGAACTTGCTTGTGTCACTACAGCCTTTAATACTGCCACATTCGCTTGAACATCTAAGCGCTGATTTAAATCTGCAGCGGTCACATCTAAATGCTCTTTAGCTTTACCAATGGTGGCATCGCCATAGATTGGCTTGGTCAATTTATCACCGATATAAGTGTATGACACGGTTTTACAAGCAGATGCCAAAACACCTGCGTCATTTAATGCATCAATCCATAAAGCCCAATCTTCACCACCCATGACTTTAACGGTGTTATCAATCTCTTCTTGTGTCGCAGGCTCTACGGTTACTTCACCAATAACTTGTGTGTCAGTATTTAAGTTTTTCGCGGTATACGCATCACCAATTGGCTTAAGGGTCGACATATAAGTCTCCCCAGAAACAGGATCAGTTCTGCGTGGCGATGCCAAGCTATAAATAACTAAATCAACTTGGCCTAAATCAGCTTTAATTTGCCCGATCACTTGATGCTTAAGTTCATTAGAAAATGCATCACCGTTAATACTCTTGGCATACAGGTTGTCGGAATGAGCATGCTTTTCAAAAGCCGCAGAATTGTAATAACCCGCTGAGGCTGTGCGTTTCTCTGTTGCTGGTTTTTCAAAAAACACACCAAGTGTGCTTGCGCCGTAGCCATATGCCGCAGTAATGCGTGATGCTAGCCCATAACCGGTCGAAGCACCAATTACTAACACATTTTTAGGCGCGCTCGGCTGAGGCACATTCACAGATAAATTTTTAATGTATTCAATCTGTTGACGAACATTCTCTGCACAACCTTGTGGGTGTGCATTGGTGCAGATAAAGCCTCTGACTTTAGGATTGATAACCATTTCGTGTGACTCCAATATAAGTAATTAGTAATGTGAGTTAAAGAGTGCTTATATCAATTTCAGGCACTAGCTTTTCGCGCAGGCTCTCAAGATAGGCAGTTGTCAAAGACTGGCCATTGCGCTGCTCAATTGAACGACGAGTGCTATCTTTAATCTGTTCACTTACCGCATCCAAGTCGCCTGCTTCAATGGCGGTTAACCGCACGATATAAAAATCACCATTGCCAGCACTCACTGTGGTAATGGTAGGAGCATCATTTTCTAGTTGTGTATTAGTCACTTCGACAATCACTGTCGCATCAACGGTGCGCTCTTGATCAGCCAGTGATACAGTATGTGTTGTCAGTTCCAATACTTCCGACTCTTCAACACTGCCTAACAATGCCTCCCAGTCAGATTCTGCTTGCTGTACTAACGTTTCACCTGCAGCTACTGCTGCCTCTGCTGCTTTTTGCTCGATCAATAACTGTTTAATTTGTTCAGATACAACTGTCAGCTCTTTCGGTCTGGTTTCTTGATGGTCTAACTTTCTGACCACAACATAGCGGCCTTCAGAAATTTCTATCGGCTCTGAATTAGTGCCATCAAATAATACGCTGTCACTAAACGCCGCTCCTCTAACCACGACATTAGCTGCGATACCATTGCCAGACGTTTGATCAAACAATTCAGTTGTTTGTACTTCTAAGTATAATTCCTCAGCAGCAGAATCTAAATTATCTGGCTGTTCATAAGCAAAATCACGTAATAGTTCAACACGATCTAATAATTCGTCTTCGGCTAAACGTAATTTTTCTTCTTGTTCAATATCAAAACGAACATCGGCGAAGACTT
>JALZWI010000131.1 GCA_023299895.1 Arenicella sp.
GAAAAAGAAAAATAAAATCAATGCCAATGGGAGTGCCTTGGCGATTATGCTGGAAGCTGATTTGAGTGCAACCCTACTTGTTATCGTGCGAGGGCTTGATAAGCTAAGCATTGTTCCTGTAATAGCTAAAGTGTAGATCAAGACCATTGCTATATTAAACATGGAGGACTCAAATAAAAAACTTGACGCTGCCAAGAAATATAAAATCAGACAGACCACATAATAATCTCTTAAGACTCGAGATTCTAAAAATTTTAAAGTAGCTAGTAATACTAAAAAACTAATACCCGAACGTTGTCCATTCCAACCACCATAAAGCATGATGATTAAGGCGATACTAATAATTGTTAACAAGATGACCACCATTTGAGGTGGCGCAGATTGTTTACTCTTATTTTTTCCAATAAGAATAATTAGTTTTAAGACGAAAATGAATAGCACAAAAGAGGCGATGACTAGGTCTGCGATTGAAAAATGAAACAACACTGCTAAACCAATCAAGACTGCCAGCTGTAACAAAGTGTCCTGAGATGGTTCATGAGAGGGTGGCACAGCGGGCAGCGGCGGTAACGTGATGTTGAAGCGCGCCAACACGCGTCTAATTAATGATGGTTTACTTAGAAAACTTTCTTGAGACATTATTCCTGATCCTTGCCCCAGAGCGCGAGCACTTTTAAGCACTGATGAAAATGACTAGAGCCACTACCGAATTGAATCGTGTGATTTGGCATTTCAAGTTGATAACGAGTTGCTGTTTTATGTGCATCGATTACCCAGAAGCACAACTGACTAAGACGATCTTCAACGCTTAGGTAGCTTGGTAAGGAAAACCAACTTAAATTGACTGAGCTACTAGACTGGTCTTCGTGTTGAACGGTAATGAGTTTTTGTGTTTTGGCAAGTGATGGCCAGTGGATGTCACGAGGGCGGTCGCCAGGTTGATACGATTTCATGCCACTGTAGTCGGCGTTATTATTTTTTATGCTGGCTTTGGATTGAGTTTGACTGATGTTGTCCCCGCTATCGGGAAAGGCAATCAAATCGAGTGGTTGCGGGTATACAATACAGCGTTGTGAGCTTTGAAAACGCTTGCTCCAACAAAAGAAAATGCCTATAGGGAACTGAGAGCTTAAGGTGATTTCGGGGCAGCTTAGATAACCGCGGTTAATGGTTGGCAAGTCGATTAGCAACTGTTTCTTGGCGCCGAGATCAAAGACCTGTTTGAAGCCAGCGCACATAAGCCAGATAGCCTGACGGTGTTTGCCGCTATTGTTGATTATCTGTATTGGAAATTGAGTGTTTTCGCCAACGAAGACTGACTTTGCACCGCGTGCGCTAACTTCAAGGCCGATCACATTATTATGTGTGTAGTGCATGCTAATGATGCCAATAGCCACTAATAAAAACAGCATCATAAAGGCTGCTTGATTATCGAATTTAATGGCAATAGCAAATAGTGCCAACAGTATTAAGGAAAAATACCAACCGATACGTGTTGGTAATATATACAGTTGGCGACGACCAATAATAAATTCAGACATGCGATTGCTTATGTCGTCATTACAGAGCAGATGTTAGAGTACTTTTTATTAAAGAACCTTTTATCAAAGTATTTCGGTAGCATTAATGATTTTTGTCAATTGGGTGGTTGAATTAGAACCATCATTACAATGTAAACGATGCGAAGCGGTGTAAGGCGCTAATTGTTTAATATCTTCTGGTAATACGGTGTCTCGACCTTCTACTAAAGCTAGAGCTTTAGCAGCTTGAAGCCATTGCAAACCAGCACGCGGAGATAGGCCATTGATAAAATCACCATTGCTGCGTGTACTGCTGACTAAGCTTTGTAGGTAGTCAATGATTGCATCACTGACATGAATTTTTTCAACCTCGGCAAAAAGGTCGATTATTTCTTGTTGGCTAAAAACCGCATTTTGTTGTTTAGCTTTTCTGTGTGTTCCTGACTGTTTGAGCAATGTTTTTTCAAATTCGGCGGATGGGTAACCGAGTGAAATACGCATCAAGAAACGATCCAGTTGAGACTCAGGCAAAGGAAAAGTACCGCTTTGCTCCAGAGGGTTTTGCGTTGCGATAACAAAAAAAGGGTTTGGTAGGTCGACAACTTGCCCTTCTATCGAAACTTGCTGTTCTTCCATTGCCTGTAATAGGGCGCTTTGTGTTTTTGGTGTGGCGCGATTGATCTCATCAGCGAGCAGAGTTGATGTGAAAATTGGGCCTTTTTTGAAATGGAATTTTTTACTGTCCACATCATAGATAGTCATACCGATAATATCGGTGGGCAATAAATCACTAGTGAACTGAACACGTTTAAATGGTAATCCAAATAAATTTGCTAGGGCATGAGATAGGGTGGTTTTACCGACCCCTGGAATGTCCTCAATTAGTAAATGACCACGAGCCAGCAAGCAAACCACAGAGAGTTTTGTTGCGAGAGGGTTACCGAGGATGACTTGGTTTAATTGCTCAAATAGTGTGTCTAATTTTTGCATTGCGATACGTTTAGTTATTGTTATATTCGTGCGGACGTGAATTGCGACGCGATAACCAACGAAGCAAAGGAATGTGATGCTGATTGTGGTTAATCAAGCTGTCGACTAATTCAATGTTATCACGTAAGCGTTGTGCGAGAAGTGTGTTGTCGCGATGACCGCAAAAGAGTAATTGATCACCAATGTTGAGCTCTGTGCCCTTATTTGGTATCAAATAGTTATGTTCACCCCGTTGAAGTAGTAGTGGAATGCAAATAGCATCTGGCAATATGTCGTTTTCGCTGAGTTGTTCTACGGTTAGAGGGTTGCCTTGCTGCAGGTGTTGTACCAATGCGGGTGCTTGTGACTCATCTAAACACAGTCGCCATGTTACTGGCCCAGAGTGGTCGATGATTTTTGCAATTCGTTCAATTAGCAATTCAGCA
This sequence comes from Arenicella sp., assembly GCA_023299895.1. The sequence goes on from JALZWI010000131.1 coordinate 2,936, forward strand.
TCTTGTTCACTGAGGTTATTTGAAATTTCAATAAATTTAGTGACTAGCGGGCGAAATATCAAGGTTAAAGCTTGATTAGAAATTACTTTACTGCCGCGCATAACATAGTCGCAGTTAGCATGAGAAAAGAGCATTTCATTGCTGCCGTCATTGACTCTCCCAATGCTATATATGTCGCTATTGAGGTCTTCTGCCGTAATTAATATCGATAAATTATTAGCATCATCATCGCTGGCTGCGATAATCACGCTGGCCTCCATGATGCCAGCTTCTATTAAAGTGTCTGCTTCAGTTCCACGCCCGACAATTGTGCCATCGGGTGCAGTATTTGCTTGTGGGTCAACATCTACTACGACAATATCTATTTCGTCGCTCTTCATGTGTTTATAGATCGCTTTGCCGAGTCGACCATAACCACAAATAATCCATCTGCCTTTGGGGGGGCGTCGTTCCGTAATTCTGGTGGAGTGGTGTTGATTAATAAACCAAGTGTGTAGTTTGTGTAGTGCCGGTTTAGACGCTAATAAGTCTAAATGTTGTGCAAATGTTACGAATGGGTTAATGATTTTATCAGTATTAATTGACGCCATATTATCTGCTTCGTCTTCGATCTGCGATCGGCAAATAACTGGAATCCTCTTGTTTAATAATTTGCAATTGAGGGCAATTTGCAGATTAGTATGATCTTTGTCGGATACAGCTATAACACCATGACAATTTATGTGATTCATGCCAGCGGCGAGTAAATTTTTGGGTACTGTTGGGTCCGCTGTTAGAATAATTGGTGCTGGGCTAAAATCAAGGAGTTCGATGCTATTGGTGCGATCGGAGTTGTTGTCGATGATGACAGTTTGCATGTCTAACTCGGCTAAACCTTTAGTGATCATTGCGCCAGTTTCGCCATAACCGCAAATAATATAGAAGGGCATGTCTATATGTTTAATTGCACGCTGAAAAGCTCGATTTGAAATAGCGCTTCTGAATGTTTGATCACTGACTAAGCTGAGCATAGTGCCAATCGCGTATAACCAAGAAATAACAGATGTGTAGATGCAGACCAGCACCCAAGCTCTTTGTGCATCACTG
>JALZWI010000132.1 GCA_023299895.1 Arenicella sp.
GAGGGTAATCAAAAAGTTGTGGCTGGACAAGAACTGGTATATGGTCAGAGTATAACTGATGGCTGTATTGCTTGGTCAGATACACAAAGGTTGTGTCGAAACTTGGCAAATGCGGTAAAGTCACGACGCGCTGTAAGAGCGGCCTAGTCCTTGCGGCTAGTCGTCGTGTAAATAAATAGTATTCGATATAATAAAATAAACCTTTTAGCCAGAGTATAACTTTGAAACGATTCGCTTTATTGGGAGATCCGCTTGGACACAGTTTGAGTCCTGTGTTGCATAAAGCAATTTACCGACAGTTGGAAATTGATGATGCATCTTATCGAACTGTGGAATTGCCGGAGGAACGTTTAAAAGCGTTTTTTACTGGTTTTCGCGTGGGTGGCTTTGATGGTGTGAATGTGACTGTTCCACATAAAGCATCCGTTATTCCACTGCTTGATGAAATAGACAGTAAAGCGAAGCTACTCAATGCGGTTAATTGTATACATCGAACGAAAAATAAATTAACTGGTTATAATACTGATTTACTTGGTTTTGCTTACTCTTTGCGTCAAAACGGCGTTGAGATAGCAGGCGCAGAATTTGCTATTTTAGGTGCCGGTGGTAGTGCTCAGGCTGTCGGCGCAGTGTTGGCAGAAGGTGAGGCTAAGCGTATTTCTATTGTTAATCGCACTCCTGAAAAGGCCGAAAAACTAAAACAGACTATCTTAGCGGTTAATGACCAAGTAATAGTTTATATTGTTGATGAAGAGGCCTTAGCCAAGCGTGGTAAACACCTTGATTGTGTGATTAATACCACAAGCTTGGGGATGCACCCAAAAGTAAAAGAAACACCATTGTCAGAGGAGATTTTTACGGAAAATACCTTGGCTTTTGATCTTATCTACAACCCGGTAAAGTCCCAGTTCTTGAAATCTGCAGAAAAACAAGGCGCGTCAGTTGCGAATGGTTTGCAGATGCTAGTAGCACAAGCAGTTTACTCAGTCGAAATTTGGATGGGAGGCAATATTGTCGCGCACGTTGATATGAATGCCTTAGTCCGAGACCTTGAAAAAGCCATCAAATAACGCATTAGTTTGCCCTTGGTCAGACTTTCTTACCTCACACAATTTACAGTTACATCATGAGTACACCCCAGCATCAAGTTATCCCACTTGAATTAGGCGAGACTTCATACGACATTAGCGTTGGCTATGGACTTCGTAATCAACTGCCTGAGATATTGCAAGCTTGGAACCAAGGTCAACAATGGGTGGTACTTACCCAGCAAGCAATTTTTGACTTATATGGGCCAATTATTGATAACTTACGTGAGCGAGGTTATAAGATTGACCCAATTATTGTGCCAGGTGATGAGTCTGCTAAGAATATAAGTCATGCCGAAGACGTTTGGACTCAAATGGTTGATTTGGGTTGTGATCGCTCATCAATATTGCTCGCACTTGGTGGTGGCGTTGTCGGAGATTTAGGTGGTTTTGTAGCAGCAACTTATATGCGCGGCATTCCCGTTATACAAGTTCCTACCACTTTGTTAGCCATGATTGATTCCGCTATCGGCGGTAAAACGGCAGTCAATTTAGCGGCAGGTAAAAATTTAGTTGGAGCCGTCTATCAGCCCAAAGCCGTATTAGTCGACCCAGAATTTTTAGCAACGCTACCAAGGCGCAATGTTATATCATCGTTAGCTGAAGCTATTAAATATGGTTTTATCCGAGATAAATTAATTTTTGATACAATTGATCATCGTTTTGATGACTTGTTAGAATTAACAGATCAAGCACTACTGACAGAGCTCATCGCCAAGAGTTGCCATATTAAAGCGCAAATTGTGTCTAATGATCAATTTGAGAATGGTGAACGTAAGCTACTTAACTACGGTCATACTATTGGTCATGCTTTTGAGACAATTCAAGAGTACGGAGGGCTTTATCATGGTGAAGCAGTGCTTTATGGCATGAAGTGTGCAAATTTTATCTCACATAAGCACGGACTGTTAAATGATGATGATTACCAACACGCACAAGCAGTATTAGATCGTTTTTCATTACCACAACTTGGCGATGTTACTCCAGAAAAAGTGTTAGAGATCGTCTCTCATGATAAAAAGAACATTAATGGTAAACTTAGCTTTATTCTGATTGACGGTATAGGTAATGGGATTATTAGTCAGGATGTGACATCAGATGATATTGTTGAAAGTCTGGTAGTTGTGAAGAGCGGAGACTGATTCGATGAAACTTTTAATTGTAAATGGCCCAAATTTGAATTTGTTAGGAGAGCGTGAGCCGCAAGTCTACGGCAGCGAAAGCCTAAAAGATCTAAATAACTGGATTGCTCAACATGAATCTGTGCAAGGCCACCAACTAAAGTTCTTTCAGTCTAATCATGAAGGTGAAATTCTTGATTACTTACAGGGTAATCGACAATGGGCAGATGGAGTGGTACTCAATGCTGGCGCATTAACGCATTATTCATACGCGCTAGCTGATTGCATTACTGCTTGCCAGGCACCCACAGTAGAAGTGCATATTTCTGATATTCACAAACGAGAAGAATTTCGCAAAAACTCAGTGATTGAAGCAGTGTGTATTAAGCAGATATCTGGTTTTGGTAAACAAGGCTATATTGATGCTATTAAGTATTTAGAATCAAGAGGTTAGTCTAAGTTCAAGAAAACTCTTAGGCCAATAATACTTAATGGCTTGGCTATAAAAAGCGGTTATTTACTTACTTTTTATGCGATCTACTGTTGCCGAATGATTAATTTTAAGCACAATCTCCGTCATCTTTTTAAGCATTTTTTTCTCAATCGGCTTGGGATTCATGACATACCGCAGGTGGTGTGGATTCTCACATTCACTTTATTTGCCCACAGCAGGTAGACGAAGCGCTGAGTTCAGGTGTGACGACCATGTTAGGTGGTGGAACAGGCCCAGCAACAGG
>JALZWI010000133.1 GCA_023299895.1 Arenicella sp.
GCCTAACTGCCTAACTTAATATTTTTCTGTTTAAGGTCAGCAATTAGTCCATCAACACCTTTTGCAGCAATAACACCACCGAAGTTAGCTCGATAAGTCGATACAAAATTAATTCCAGCAACTTCCATATTATAGGCACGCCATCGGGTGTCACCGCGATCACTCATATACAAGCTAATTGGATATTTTTGTCCGTCAGAGGTCGTCAACGTTGCATGGATTGTTACCTTATCATCGTCAGGAGCCAAGGTAACAGGCTCATAGGTAACTTTTTGGTCACCAGCATAATCCAACAGTGCCGTCGCATAACTACGAATTAGAAAAATTTCAAACTCGTCTGAAAATTCGGCTTTTTGAGCAGCCGTCGCAGTTTTTGCACTGTTACCTAAGATCAAACCAGACATACGGTCAACATGAATCGCGGGTACCAAAACATCTTTCACCATTTTATAAAGCTGCTCAGGGTCTGCTTTATAAGTGTCACGATTTGCTTGAATATTGCCAACAATTTCATCAACAGTATTTTTTACTACTGTATCAGGTGCGTCCATTGCATGGGCTGAGCTCATTATTAAAGACACTAACAACATTACTGCTGCAAACAAGGCTAACAAAGAGTTGTCGATCATTTTTAATTTGTTACTTGTATTAGTATTCATCACTTTTCCTATCTTTAAACTGCGTAGTTACTGATTTATAGCCATTCACTATTGTAGCGCTCTACAATAAGTTAACTTAAGGCCATTTACTTATTAATAAGATACCTATTATGTCTGAACTTAGATGAACTCAATATGAATCAACTACTATTTTGTTAGTATTGACAATACCTGTTTATATTGAACATTATACTGAACTGAATAAAAATTAATCAACCCATCCATAACACTCTAAATAAAGACAAGTTTGATCTTTTCAAGTAATTTGCTACTTAAGCAGCTAGGATTTAGCATACCAAGGTTGCAATCTGGCTTTGAAACAAAGACACTATGCGCAATTAAATATCGCCTCTCCAAAAAGGTTTAGACTTATCAGTAACAAGAGCCTAATCGAATCATGTCAATGCTAATCCCAATAATTTTTATCCTTATCGGGTTTGCCCTTCTTATGTGGAGTGCAGATCTTTTAGTAGATAATGCCTCAGTACTAGCTGGGAACCTAGGAGTGTCTACTTTTTTGATTGGTGTACTTATTATAGGCTTTGGCACCTCAGCGCCTGAAATGTTCGTGTCAGCTATGGCTGCCTTTGAAAACAAAGGCAACCTTGCTCTTGGCAATGCGCTGGGATCCAATAGTACCAATATTGGCTTAGTATTAGGCAGTGCGGCCTTAGTCAAAGGAATAACCGTCACACGCAATACCGCTTTAATAGATATACCCGCTGTCATTATTGTTGGCGTGATCGCTATCTTGCTTGTGCTTGATGGCATTCTTTCAAATCTGGATGGGTTGATTTTGCTCACCATTTTATTCGGTTATTTGCTTTGGACATCAAAATGCTCTAACGAGACCGACGTTCATACTAGTGAACTGACTGAACTGCCGCATGGTAATGACTCAGTCAAAGATGTACACCCAAAGGCTAAATCAACAGTAATAGCATTTGCTTTAACCATTGTTAGTATTATCTTGCTGGTCGTAGCCTCGAGGATACTGGTCAATGGCGCCGTTGCTATTGCAGTGATATTAAATATTAATGAATTGCTGATTGGCCTAACAATTGTGGCAATTGGTACCAGCTTGCCAGAACTAGCAGCAGCGATTGCCGCCGCTCGCAAAGGTGCTCACCAAATGATTATTGGCAACATCATTGGTTCTAATGTATTTAACACCTTAGGCGTGCTGGGTATTACTGGTGTTATCAGAGAAACCGAAATCAATACCCAAGCAATTAGCCGTGACTTTCCGATGATGTTTTTTTTCAGCATCTTGATGCTCGTGTTCGCACTAACTAAAGGACGACTGAGCCGCCCCGAAGGCGCAATATTATTGGTCACATATGTCGTCTATATTTGCTATTTGGCAATGACCGCGATACATTAAATTTCAAGAAAAGTGGGTTTCTCAGTAGCTAGCATTTACCACTAATGATTTGACCGTAATTATCTATTTTGAACTGAATTTTTTAGAACTGACCTTTATAATCTGATTTCATGAAAAAACCTTCGTTTATAGATTCAGCAAAAAACGTATTAGCTATAGAAGCAGATGCGATAAACAAGCAAATAGATCATCTGGGTGCCAGTTTTGAGTCAGCCTGCCAAAAAATTCTAGCGTGTGAAGGACGAGTTATAGTAACTGGAATGGGTAAATCAGGTCATATCGCCAACAAAATTGCTGCGACATTAGCCAGTACTGGCACGCCCGCATTTTTTGTTCATCCTGGTGAAGCCAGCCATGGTGATTTAGGCATGATTACTCCCAAAGATTTAGTGTTAGCTATTTCTAATTCTGGCGAGACACCCGAAGTCTTAACCATTTTACCGATCATTAAGCGCATGAATATACCCTTGATTGGTTTGGCAAGTGCGCCAGAATCAAGCTTGGCAAAACTGTCTGATGTCTATTTAAACATTGTCATCGAGCAAGAAGCTTGCCCGATGAATCTAGCGCCGACGGCCAGCACGACAACTACATTGGTAATTGGCGATGCTCTGGCAATTGCAGTACTCAATGCACGTGATTTTAATGAGCAAGACTTTGCCCGCTCACATCCGGGTGGCTCGTTAGGGCGACGCTTGCTGCTTTATGTTGAAGACATTATGCATCAAGGAGAAGAGGTTCCGACAATTGGCCAACATCAGACTTTGTCTGATGCCCTGCTTGAAATGTCGAGTAAAGGCCTTGGCATGACCGCGATCATAGATCAGAATAAAACGTTACTAGGCATTTACACTGATGGCGACCTACGTCGCACATTGGCCGACAGCATCAGCCTGCAAACACCAATCTGTGACATCATGTCAAAAAATCCAATTACTGTCGAACCTGACGTGTTAGCTGCCCAAGTGATTGCTACAATGAAAGCTAACAGTATTAATAGCATTATCGTCACCAGCAATAATCAAGTTGTTGGCGCACTAAATATGCAAGATCTGCTGCGCGCAGGAATCTTATAAAAAATAGGCAATTGCTTTGATCGACTTAACTATTTCTTCACTGCCAGATCTACCCTATGAAATATCATCATCGGTAATGAACAAAGCTGCCAACATAAAACTTGCCATGTTTGATGTCGATGGTGTACTTACCGATGGCAGCCTACGATACAGTCATGACGGCGAACAAATAAAGGTGTTTAATGCGCTCGATGGGCACGGCCTAAAGATGTTACAACAGGCAGGCATAGGTGTCGGAGTTATTTCAGCGCGCAAATCAGGCGCCCTGCAGACACGCTTGAATGATTTAGGTATTGAGCACTGTCACCTTGGCATTAATGATAAATTATCTGTGTTTGAAAAGTTAATTGATAACCTCGGCATCAAACCAGAGCACTGCGCTTTTACGGGTGATGATGTTATTGATTTGCCTGTAATGAATCAATGCGGACTCAAATTTAGCGTAAAGAACGGTCATTTTATCGTTAAGGATATTGCCGATTGGGTGACCCCAATGGCAGGTGGTTCTGGTGCAGTTCGTGCTGTTTGTGATGTTATTCTTTATAGCCAGAACAGTTACCCGTTAACACAAACCTCGACTCAGTAAATTTAATATCACCCTTTTACCTTTATCTAATATAACGTGAAAAATGTCGAATCATTACTTTATATCTCTATATTAGGGTTGGTTGGTTTGTTTGGCATTATGCTGCAGAACTCTTTACTCGAAGAAGAACCTGAAGAACAGAACTATAACCAACGACATGACCCTGATTATTATATTGAAAACTTTACCGCCACTGGCTTAGATAAAAATGGCCAACGTCGCTTCGTGATTGAGGCCGAACGTATGGCGCATTTTCCTGATGATGATACCGCTTTACTCGACAATCCTCATGTCATTGAATATACAGTCGGTTTTGCGCCTCGACACACTTACTCTGACTCAGGCTGGATGAACTCCACCGGCGATGAAATATTATTAACGGGTAATGTTCGGGTAGTCTTCGAAGCAGACTCACGCGGACCTGGCGGCACTATGAAATCTAAAAGAATGAGAATTTTACTAGACAAAAGCAAAGAAGGCGGCAATCTATTTGAATAGCTTGTTCATCTGTGATTCAGTGAATATGCTATATTCTTACACTCTCGATACATAACAAATAAAACCATGAAATCAATACAACAAATATTAGTAACAATGATCTTTTTGATCTTTTCTTTGCCAAGCTTTGCCTTGAGTACGGATCGTGACCAACCAGCGAATATTGAAGCAGATGATATTGAGTTTGATTTTAAAAAAGGCATCCGAACCTACAAAAAAAATGTGCTTATCGTACAAGGCACTCTACGCATCAAAGCTGACAATTTAGTGACTACTTACGATGGAAGTGAACTAACTGAAGCAGTCGCAATAGGATCTCTGGCGCAATTCAAGCAACGACCAGATGACAAGCCTGATGATGTTGAAGGCTGGGCTGAGAAAATTGTTGTTGATCAAAAACAGAATATTATAACTCTGTATGGTAAAGCAGCCCTTAAACAAGGCTCTGATACTGCTCGTGGCGAGACCATTGTTTACAATATGGCGACTGATACCCTGAAAGTTCAAGGTGGTGCCAAAGTAAATACCGCTGGCGCGGATGGTAAAACACCCCCAGATCTAACCGGTGACCCATTCAAGCCTGTTCCGCCGACAGTCACGCCTACGCAAGTTCAAGCTACCTCGGACACTGATGTGCAGCCTACCGCAAACACAACAGGAGACAGCACGAGCACTGTACCGGCACCGATTACACCGGATACCGTCCCTGCTGGGCGGTCACGATTAATTATTCAGCCTAAATAAGTTAGCAATAGCGGATTACTCTAATCGCGCACTTACAACAAGTTCACTCCAATTTATCATAATGAGCATTCTTGAAACAAAAGACTTGTGTAAAAGCTATAAAGGCTTACAGGTCGTTAAGAAAATCAATATCAGTGTCGAAAGCGGTCAAGTAGTTGGATTGCTTGGCCCAAATGGCGCTGGAAAAACAACTAGCTTTTATATGGTTGTAGGTTTGGTCAGAAGTAACAGCGGGCGAATTTTGTTAAATGGTCAGGACATTAGTCATTTGCCAATGCACTCACGTGCGAAATTGGGGATCGGTTATCTGCCTCAAGAACCATCAATTTTTCGAAAATTAACGGTTCAGGAAAACCTTCTAGCTGTACTTGAAACGGATAAAAAACTATCACCGCAGCAACGCACTCGTCGTGTTGAACAATTACTCGAAGAATTCAATATTGGTCATAAACGCAATGCCCTAGGCATTTCATTATCGGGAGGCGAGCGGCGACGAGCCGAAATCGCTCGCGCAATTGCGTTAAAGCCCTATTTCATATTACTGGACGAACCTTTTGCGGGAATTGATCCTATCTCCGTTGGCGATATTCAACAGATTATCGATTATCTCAGGAACACCGGTATCGGCATCATTATTACCGACCATAACGTACGTGAAACCTTAGATATCTGTGATCATTCTTATATCTTGACAGAGGGTAAAGTTCTAACGCAAGGGACAGCCAAACAAATATTAAGTCACCAAGGGGTGCGTGACGTCTATTTAGGCTCAAAATTCAAAATTTAGCTCCTAACCCTGCAGTACGCTAGAATATAGAGAATGAAGCAAACTCTAAACCTAAAGCTTTCACAACGACTGACGCTGACACCACAGCTTAAGCAGTCGTTAAAGTTATTGCAGTTATCTTCATTTGACCTTGAAAATGAAATCCAACAATGCCTCGACTCTAACCCCTTATTAGAACGAGCTGAACTTGAGCAAAAAACCAGCGACGATACATCAGAGGGTAGCGCCAGTAGCACCGAAGTAAATTCACTCGAAATTCAACAGAACGATGAAAATGATTCACCCGTAACGGCTAATGACTCTGAACTAATTGATTTTAGTAACTCGACCTATCAAGAAGACAATGCCGATGTTCTTTCTTCAGATCAATACTTATCAAATAGCTGGGATGAGCAATTTTCTGGTCGTAACACAACAACCGTTACTAATACAGACTCAAAATCAGATACTGAATTCACCCAGTTTGTTAGTAAACAGGAGACATTATTCGAGCACTTGAATTGGCAAATTCAAATGACTCCACTGTCTGACAAAGACAAAAGTATTGCACGATCAATTTTACACTCCCTCGATGAAGAAGGTTATCTGACGATTGAGTTAAGTGAAATCAGAGATATGTTTAATGCCGAGCTTGATGTCGAAATAGATGAAATACAAGCAGTCTTAAGTTTAATTAAAACCTTAGACCCACTCGGTGTGGGTGCAGCCGACCTACAAGAAAGGTTATTGATTTTTTTGCATCAGATGCCATCTCAAACACTTGGTCTTGACGTAGCACAGAGTATTGTCAAAGAAAATTTAGACTTAGTAGCAACGCATAATATTCAAAAATTAAAGAAGGTGTTAAATATTGACGAACGATCTCTTTCTGCTAGCCTCAGCCTTATTACGGGATTGAACCCACGAATTGCCACTGAATTTAAATCTGATCAACTCGATTATATTGTGCCGGATGTCATGGTTAAGCAAATTAAGGGTAAATGGCAAGCTTTTATCAACCCTGACAACCAATCGAAACTTCGTATCAACCAACTTTATGCGAATATGCTAAAATCTAAATTAGATGATGCAGGAACAGAGTATATACAAAGAAATTTACAACAAGCCAAGATGTTCATTAAAGGATTAATGAGCCGTTACGACACACTTCTACTCGTTTCTCAGACAATTGTTGAGCGCCAGCAAGATTTTTTTGAACATGGCGACGATGCAATGCAAGCAATGGTATTGCAAGATATCGCTAACGAACTAGATATGCATGAATCAACCATTTCTAGGGCTACTGCAGGAAAATATCTACTTTCTCGCCACGGTGTATACGAACTTAAATACTTTTTTTCCAGCGCCTTAAGTTCAACTGATGGAAGCACATCTAGCTCTATCTCGATTCGCTCATTAATCAAGAAAATGATTAATGGTGAGTCAAAATTCAAACCCCTCAGTGACAATAAAATATCTGAAATGCTGGGACAACAAGGGCACATTGTAGCCAGACGAACCGTAGCGAAATACCGTGAAAGCATGCAAATAGCACCATCCAGTCAACGCAAAGCAATGATTTAAATGGAACTGTCTGCAAAAACACAAAGTTTCCTACCAGAACAAAAGCGACTATGTGTAAATATAAACGAAACTAAATAAAGCATGATGACATCTAACTCATGAACAAAGGTTTCAAAAACTGGAGATTTATATGCAATTAACTATATCTGGACATCAAATAGACCTTACTGATTCTATGAAAAATTATATTGGTGAAAAAATGCAGCGCATAGAGCGTCATTTTGATCACCTCAATAGTATTGATGTGGTGCTCCATGTGGAAAAAATACACCATAAAGCTGAAGCAACGGTTAATGCCAAAGGAGTCACACTGCACGCCCAAGCAGATTCAGATAATATGTATGCGTCAATCGATACATTAACTGATAAACTTGATTCTCAAGTTAGAAAACATAAAGAAAAAACCACAGATCACCATAAAAATGGTGGCGCCCTTAAAGATCAATTATTTGACTCGCCATTATCAGACGACTAAGCATAATACGGCCTTTACAAAAGCTTCACTTTCTTTGTAAAGGCCGCGCCTGAAATAGTATGTGTGGATTTAACGACCTCTAGATTTTATTAAAATTATGACTGACCCAGTTTTACTGCATGAATATTTAAAGGCAGACCTTATTTGTGTGCAATCAGAAATAACGAGCCGTAAAAAATTATTAGAAGAAA
>JALZWI010000134.1 GCA_023299895.1 Arenicella sp.
TTACCTTTACGAGCACCAAGTAAAATAACACCAGCAAGGCCTATTTGAGCAAATAAAACATGATTGACTGTGTCATAGCCAGTGCCCATCACTTCTGGGATTAGCATTGCGATTAAACCTGTAATAACACCTGCTAGAGTAGTACGTATCCAAATGGATGTATTTTCAAATAAACTACTGGTCAACATAGTTATTTGTATAAACGCAGCTGAGATACAGCCAATTATTGCACCCATTAAAGCAACTAAAGGTATTTCAAAAATAAAATTCAAGTCATAAATAGGAGCGGTAATAGCATGGTCGTCGCCTAATAAAATACGGGTAAGGGTAGTTGCGCTGACCGCAGAAATAATCACAGGGGTAAAGCCAATAACGGTGTAGTCCATAATTACGACTTCCATGGCAAAAATAACGCCTGCTAGTGGGGTGTTAAATGCTGCAGATATCGCCGCGGCGACACCGCAACCAACTAAAATTCGTACACTGTTATTCGGTACTTGCAGCAATCGACCAAGAATACTGCCGCCCGCAGCACCTAAATGAATACTCGGGCCTTCTCGTCCAACAGAGTGCCCAGATAATAAACTGATCGTGGCTGCGATAAATTGTAACATGGCATTTTTAAGAGGTAGGTAGCCTTGATGATAATCAAGTCGCTCGAGTACATGAACAACACCAACCGTACGCGATTTGCCTTTGAACGAATGCAGAATTAAGCCAACTAATAAGCCACCACCGACACACAAAAATAAGCGGGCTTCTTTAGACAGAGTTTCAAAGCCTTCAATGTCGCCTGCGGGTAGTAGTAAATTTGCGCTAGATTCCATGAATAGTCGGAATCCAATGATCAGGCCACCTGATACCAGTCCGCAGACTAAACCCAATATCGCTAATAACGGTAAACCATCAAAGTTACTAGACATGCGCACTTGCTGTGATTCCCTAAACCGATCATAGCCGCGGCTAATAAATTGAATAAGCTTAGGTTGAGTCATAGCTTTTGTGTAAAACCTTAAAAAGGAATGCTGATGTCGCTATCTACTTGTCGAATCGCAGCCGCGAAAGTCGCTTGAATTTTTGCCAATGACTCGTTGCTGTCTGCTTCAAACCTAAGTACTAATATTGGCGTAGTATTGGAAGGACGAACCAAGCCAAAACCATCCACGAAATCGACTCGAATGCCATCAATTGTGCTGACTTGCGCGTCAGGAAATTTTGCTAGAGCTTTGAGTTCATCCATAAATTTATAATGCTCGCCTTCGGCAAAGTCCATTCGAAGTTCAGGGGTGTTGATACTATCTGGTAACTCGTCGAAAATTGCCTGTGGTTCGCGATCTTGTTTTGCTAGTAGTTCAATTAGACGAGCACCTGCATAGACGCCATCATCAAAACCATACCAGCGTTCTTTGAAAAAGATATGTCCACTCATTTCACCGGCGAGCGCTGCACCAGTTTCTTTTAATTTTGCTTTGATAAAAGAATGGCCAGTACGTCCCATAGTTGCTTTACCGCCTGCTCGTTCAATTTCGGCAGGTAGGTTACGGGTACACTTAACGTCATAAATAATTTCAGCTCCAGGATTTCGATCCAAAATATCGCGCGCAAATAAAATCATTTGTCGATCTGGCCAGATCACTTCGCCAGCGCGTGAGACAACCCCAAGGCGATCACCATCACCATCAAAGGCAAGTCCGAGATCGGCATCGTGTTCGTCAACTGCCGCAATTAAGTCTTGTAGGTTTTCTAATTGACTTGGGTCTGGGTGATGGTTTGGAAATGTGCCATCGACTTCGCTGAATAATTCTATTACATTACAGCCGATTTGATTAAATACTTGTGGTGCAGTTGCGCCTGCAACACCGTTACCACAGTCGATAACAATTTTTAGTTGGCGGTTTGGTTTTACGTCATCAACAATTTTTGCGATGTAATTTTCGATAATCGTTTGTTGTTGATAACTGCCATCGCCGTGACTAAAGTTGTCGTTAAGAATGCGTTGTTTAAGTTCTTGGATTCGTTCTGCTGACAGTGTTGTACCGTCAACCACCATTTTAAATCCATTGTAATCAGGAGGGTTGTGGCTGCCAGTAATGGCAATGCAAGACGGAATACCCTTCGAATAACTTGAATAATATACGACTGGTGATGGCGCAACGCCAATATCGATGACATTAATGCCGCTGGCACGTAAACCGTTAGCAAGAGCCTCAGCTAACATTGGTCCAGATAAGCGTCCGTCACGGCCAATAACAATGCTGTCGCCACCGTTAGCGACGACTTCACTTCCAACCGCTTGACCAATTTTAAATGTGATGTCGGTAGTCAGTGATCTATCAACAATGCCGCGAATGTCGTAGGCTTTAAATATTTCGTGTGGGAAGTCCATATAAGTTCTCGTGATGAATTAACTTTTTCGATTATAACGAAAAGGGCGTTACTGGTGTAACCCAGAACGCCCTCGTTGACTATTTGAATGAAATTAATTTAGAGCTCGAGCAGTAAACGTGCTGGATCTTCTAAGCATTCTTTAATTGTTTTCAAAAAAAGTACAGACTCTTTGCCATCAATAATTCTATGATCATAGGTCAGGGCTAAATACATCATCGGTCGGATAACCACTTCGCCATTTTCGGCTACTGGGCGTTCTTCAATTCGATGCATGCCTAAAATTGCACTTTGCGGTGGATTTACAATCGGGGTAGAGAGCATTGAGCCAAATACACCGCCGTTGGAGATGGTAAATGTACCACCAGTTAGATCATCCATGGTTAACTTTCCGTCTTTAGCTTTTTGTCCATAGTCTCTAATTTTTTGCTCAATTTGTGCGAAACTAAGTTGGTCGACGTCACGTAATACTGGTACTACTAAACCGCGCGGTGAAGAAGCAGCAATGCCTACATCATAAAAATCGTGATAGACCAAATCTTTGCCATCAATCGACGCATTAACTGCAGGATATCGTTTCAATGCCTCGATAGCCGCTTTAATAAAAAATGACATAAAGCCTAATCGTGTGCCATGTTTTTTCTCAAAGGCTTCTTTGTATTGTGAGCGGATATCGATAACTTGTTGTAAGTTTACGTCGTTGAATGTGGTTAGCATTGCTTGCGTGTCTTGCGCTTCTTTTAGTCTGCGCGCAATAGTTGAGCGTAAGCGAGTCATTGGGATTCGTCGTTCGGCTCGTTCACCAGTTGAAGCTGGTGTAGGTTTTGTTGTACTTGCTACAGCCGCGGGTGCTGATTCACTATTGATGAAATTCATTACATCTTCTTTGAGAATGCGACCGTTCTTACCTGTGCCAGAGAGTTTGCTGACATCAATGTCATTTTCGAGTACTAAACGTCGAATTGCAGGACTTAGATTATCAGTATTAGTCGTTTCTGATTGTGTACTAGGTGTCGCTTTTTTTGGCTCAGGTTCAGCTGGTTTTGCCAGTGCAGTTGCGCCTTGTTCAATAATTGCGAGTAATTGTTGTTCACCGACGGTTGCCCCTTCTTGTTCTAATATTTCAGTGATCACGCCGTCAACTAAGCTGGGCACTTCAAGCACCACTTTTTCTGTTTCAATATCGA
>JALZWI010000135.1 GCA_023299895.1 Arenicella sp.
CCCAGATTTTTCGGGGAAGTATACGAAGCAGGAAAGACTGCATTTGTCTTCAATGTTATTTGCAGATTTGTCAATGCACTTTCACCTATTATTCTTCTTTATGTAGGTAAATTATTGATCGATGAAATCATATTACAGGTCAATGCTGATGTAGCTGACTTCTCCAAGATATGGCTCTATGTAGGCATTGAGTTGGGGATAGCAATCATTTCTGACATCATAAATCGTATCATAAGTCTCACCGACGGATTGATCGGTGACTTATACTCAAATGCTTCTTCTATAAAAATCATAACCAAAACAAAGGATCTTAGTATAAGTCAATTGGAAGATTCTGAATTCTATGACAAACTAGAGCGAGCAAGAACCAAGACATCTGGTAGGGTTACGCTCATGTCAACGGCCCTCTCTCAAGTGCAAAGTCTAATTGTAATTATATCCTTGATCGGTGGATTGATCTATTTCGAACCATGGTTGATTTTGATATTGATATTAAGTATCATTCCAGCGTTTATCAATGAGTTGAAGTTTAGCTCTAGTAAATACTCAATCGCTCGCAGTTGGACTGCTGAGAGAAGAGAACTAGATTACCTCAGATATATCGGTGCGAATGACACTACGGCCAAAGAAATGAAACTTTTTGGACTGATTGACTTCGTTGCTAATCGATTCAGAAAGCTTTCTGACGAGTACTTCTTAATCAATAAAAAATTAGCGATTCGAAGGACTTTTCTTGGTGCTATATTCAACTTACTGGGTACAATAAGTTATTATGGAGCTTACATACTTATAATTTATCGAGCAGTAAGTGGTACTATCTCAATTGGAGATCTTACATTCCTCAGTGGATCATTTAATCGATTGAGAAATAGTCTGCAGAGTAATTTTGCTCAGTTTACTAGGATTGCAGAAAGTGCTTTGTATCTCAAGGATTATTTCGACTATCTTGATATCATACCTCCAACAACCAATCAAAAAGTAAGACCTATACCTACGGAAATAAAAAGAGGATTTGAATTGGTGGATGTGTCATTCACTTATCCAGGAGGAGAACATAAAGTATTGGATAAAGTAAGCTTTAAGATTCTTGCCGGAGAGAAGATGGCCTTTGTTGGTCAAAATGGCGCAGGAAAGACTACGCTTATTAAATTACTTCTCCGATTCTATGAACCTGATTCTGGTCAAATATTATTGGACGGCATAGATATTACGGCTTTTGACAAGGAAGAATATCAGAAGCAATTTGGAGTGATATTTCAGGATTTCATTAGATATGAATTCAAAGTCAGAGAGAACATCGCTGTAGGGGACATTTCTAAACTAGATGATCAAGAAGCGGTAGAGGAAGCTGCGAGACGTTCACTCGCCGACGAAGTAGTCGCAGAGATGAGTATGGGTTATGACCAGCAACTCGGTAGAAGATTCGCCAAAGGAAAGAATCTTTCTGGTGGTCAGTGGCAGAAAATAGCACTGGCTAGAGCATATATGAAAGACGCTAAAGTTATGGTGCTAGACGAACCTACTTCAGCATTGGATGCACGAGCCGAGTACGAAGCATTCCAGCGATTTATTGGACTTACAAAAGGGAAGACAAGTATTATTATTTCGCATAGATTTTCGACAGTTCGTATGGCGGATAGGATTATCGTTTTAAAAGATGGTAAGGTCTTAGAAATGGGTACTCATGAGCAACTAATGGAGAGTGATCGATTGTATGCGGAGTTGTTTTCTCTGCAAGCTGCAGGATATAAATAATTGTTTTCCGTTACCTTAATTTGATTTTCCTGTGTAGCGCGAATACATTGGATAGTTCTTTTTACTTTTTTGCGAAAACTGCAAACATGACTACATTCGTTCCATTATTATTCCTTTTAGATACCAATTCTTTAGATCACCTATAAAGTTCTAATCCATTTAAATTCGCTCAATCCGCATCATCCGCGTTCCATTTACAACTTCATCAAGTTCTCATTTCTTTTTTGAAACAGACACTATCCTCGACTGCTGCATACTGTCCATAATTATCAATCCGACTGTAACCGCTTTTTTGATATAATCTTATTGCAGCAGTTTGGCGGACTCCAGTTTCTAAGATACAGTCTTTAGCCCCAAGTTCTTTTGCCCAGTCTTCTAGGTTCTGGAGTAGTGCTCCTGCATAGCCATTTCCTCGATGGGCTTCTGCGGTGTACATACGTTTGACTTCATAACTACTGGATGTAGATTTGAATTGTTTGATGGCACCGCATCCGATTGGTTCTTCATTCATATACATTACAAGTGCATATTTGATGTTATCCAATTGATTGAATTGGTCATAGAATGCATGGTCGTCACCGTCTGAAACCGCCAAGAATTCATCCAATTCGGCAACTAACGATCTGAATATTGGATTATCAGCATTGGTTCTTTCGAGTCTAAACATACTAGATCGTTTTTTCTTGGGCTAGCATTCTGATTCCATCTAAGGTTAGATTTTTGTTGATCTCATCGTACTCACTATTGAGTTCATTTATAACAGAACTGAGACCACCGGTAGCTACTATTTTATAACTATCGTCTAATTCCGCTTTTATACGTCTTAGTATCTCTTTGACCATCCCTATGAACCCAAATAATACTCCAGCTCTTATGGCAGTAGATGTACTGGTACCGATAGCGGATTCAGGCATATCAATATCTATCTCGGGTAACAATGAAGTACTATCTGACAATGTGGATATGATTGTTTTTAACCCCGGAGCGATCGTTACACCTGTGATCCCTACACTGTGATCGTATACAGTAAATGTGAGTGCTGTTCCGAAATCAACTACTACACAATTCTGTTTGTATGTATTCCTTACCGCTACGGCATTTGATACGAGATCAGAACCAATCTCGTATACTTTAGGGATTCTCATCTCAAGC
>JALZWI010000136.1 GCA_023299895.1 Arenicella sp.
CATAGTTAATAGGACCAAATATTGGTAGTAAAAATGGCTAAATATGAAGGTTTTTATGCGTACCATAGGTCCTATTAACTATGGCCCCCCGTAATAATAATACTGTATTTATTCCAGGCAATGCACAGAGCAGCAGCCGTCGCACCTTCTTGAATCGAGTCTTTTTTGTGCGTTGTTGTGGGGGTCCGCTTGCCGCTAAATCCAGAGGAGAAGAAGGAGGCCATGGTCCAGCGCTTGGTGCCAGTGGCGGTGTTCGCCCAGATGCAGACTTGCAGAATATTTTTCTTCAGCGTGATGGCGTGATCTATCAATTAGATCTCGCGTCGATTGTTTCCGGCACACAATTTACCCCTACGCCATCGCTTAATAACGGCGATGTCATCTTTGTTGAGTCAACAGGCATTGAGAATCGTCAATTGATTCGCCCAAGCCAGATCACACCACCGGGCATGCGCGTGTTTATGTCTAACCTAACTGCACCTGCGCTTAACAATGCACAATCAGCGGTTGGCGCAGATGCCACTAGACTCCCCTATGGTGCTTCGTTGCTTGATAGCGCGATCTCTGCCAACTGCGTAGGTGGCACACAAATGGCAAATGCGTCACGCAGTATCGTCATGATTACCCGTAACTATGGTTCTAATCAGCAATTGGCGATCAAACGCTCCATCAATGAGTTATTAGCAAATAGCTCAGACGCATCAATCAACCCATTTGTTATGCCCAACGATGGCGTCGCCTGCTATGACTCGAAATTCACCAACTTCCGTGACGTTGCGCGCGGCATTGGTGAAGTCATTAGTCCAATTATTTTTGGAGGTTTGCTATGAACTGGGGATTATTTTTACAACACTTTATCGCGTCAGTGTTTGCGGTAAAGTTCCGCATCACCATTTTGTTGGTTGCAGCCTGTGCGGCAATCGGTCTTTTATTAGCAACCGAAACACCAAAATACAAAACTTCTTGGGTAGTGCTGTTGCCTGGCACTGAGCGCAGCTCAACCATCAATCTCGACAATCTTGGTGAGGCACGCAGCAATGGCGCAAACGCTTATGGCAGTGTGTCGATTAGCCCAAAGAACACCTATAAAGAAATCGCCTTAAGTGACGCGGTGATTAATAGTGCTGCGCAGCAATACGGCGTTCAAGCATCAGCCTTCAGCAAACCAAAAATCACCTTGATTGATCAAACACCGGCAATGAAGTTCACTCTTATTGGTGAATCCATTGATGAGCTAATTTATCGCGCCAATCTGTATAACGACACCTTTCACACCACGCTGGACGAATTGCGTCAAAACGAAATCGATCGTAATTATCAGGGCATAGAAAACAATCTTGCGGACGCAAAACGTCGCTTAGCTGATGCCAGACAAACCATAGTTGAATATCAAACCAACAGTGACTTTATCTCCGAACAACAATTCAAGCGTTGGATGGACGACGCCGAAACTCTACGTAACCAGCGTACAACAACTGACATTGAAGCCAGTCGTTTAGAAGCAACACTGATCACTTCGCTTTATCAGCTTGGCATTTCGTCTGCGCAAGCAGAAGCGATGTTGGTGTTGTTATCAAACCCATCGATCCAAAGCAATCTAGAGCAGCTCGGCACACAGATCACCAAACAAATTGATCTGCGCACGCAATACGATAGAGAAAACCCCTTACGCAAAAAAATTGACCGCGAAGTCGCTGCTTTGTCAGCGCAATTACGCAGCACATTTAAAGACGTGCCCAATATCCAAGCCATCAGCGATACGCATTTATTCGCTCTACTATCCGATCAGGCCGCAACGACAATTCAAACCATTGCTGGCTCGCTCGCGACGTTTGATGGTTTAAATGCACAGAGCAATGCACTTAAGGAACAACAGCAACAGTATCAACAACAAATTAAAGCGCACACCCAAGACGCCGCGACGTTGGCAGACTTTCAACGCGACCATCAAATAGCCGAGGCAATTTTTAGTTCCGCACTCGCGAAACTAGATACCAGTCGCTTGGACATTTATGCTACCTACCCGCTAACCCAGTTGCTCACACAACCAGGTGGCACCATCGTGCAGGATCGCTTGCAAAGCAAAATCATCATGCTCGCGATGTTGATGATCTTCGGTCTACTTGCGCTAGCGACATCGCTGGCTCATATGCGTTCCACGCTATTAGAAAAATCGCGTCAGCAACAACCAGCAGCCGACGAGCCGCGAACTGATGAGCAAGTCAGACCCAAAACACAACGCAAGCACCTTGATCCAATTGCGTTAATGCCTGCGCCCCTTTTGTCTTAAGAGCTGTCAGAGGAATCATCATGATCAAGCTAAATAGATTATTTAATAAATCTCAACACTGGCAGCCGTTTGGTGAGTTAACGCTCAACGAAAAAGTCATCGTATCGTGCATTACTTTTACCTTTGCTTTTTACGCAATCGGTGCTCTTTACTTAGTTGCTCCCGTCATTGGTTGGCTCTTGCTGGCGCACTTAGTCACTCAGTGGGCCAGCAAGTCAGAATCAGAGAAACAAAATACCCGCTGGTTAATTTTACTGTGGATCGCTTGCGCGGTGATATTAGAAATCGTGCTGGTAATCGGTCACTTGGATTTTAATTTGAGTTTTTCCAAAATTATAAAATCCACTATAGGTTGGGCCAAAGGCTGGGCCTTGTTGTCGGTCTTTATTGTGCTTGGCTTTAGTTTACAGATTCGCTACCAGCTTATCTGTCGGGCAGCCTGCATTATTGGCTTGATTGCATTGCTGATTACGCCGGTTATTATTTTTGCTTATTTGGTTAACCTGCCAAGTCATCTTTATGTTTCGCCACTTAAAATTTTAGGCGGCGCAGGCGATGAGTTTTTTACCGTTATCTTATACGAGGTCGATCCATTCAACGGCTCACCACGCTGGCGCTTTTTCGCGCCGTGGGCGCCGGCAGTCGGCTTGGTCGCGAACATTTACTTTATGTGTGCTTGGTTTGAGAAAGACAAAACTTGGCGGGTTATCGGCCTCATCGGCAACGCGGCAATGATCACTATGGCAGCATCGCGCATGGGCATGATTGTGTTACTACTCGCGCCAATCACCGTTTGGGGGCTATCACGCTTAACCCGCCCATGGATCATGGTCAGCACCGCGATATCCATTTTGGTATTAGCTTTGCTGTTTGAGCCAATCACCTCTCACTTAGTTGGCCTGTTAGAAGACATCAAAGGTGCCCGAGCCGATTCAACCCGCGTGCGTGCAGCCTTGGGTAATATCGCCTTTTATCGATGGAGCTCAGAGGCTTACTGGTTCGGCCATGGCGTGATGGAGTCTGGTACCCATCTGGTCGAATTTATGCCTATCGGCTCGCACCACAACTGGTATGGCTTGTTATTTGTTAAAGGCATGATCGGCCTGCTTGCCTTTGCCATTCCGTTTGGTCTCACCATTATCGTATTACTGATCAAAGCGCAGTACCAAGTCAGCTCGCGTTTGGCGCTTGGCATGTGCTTGATCATCGCTTTCTTTTCACTCAGCGAAAACCTCGAAGCCTTGGCGTATATGACATGGCCCGCCTGGCTATTAATCGGCATCGGCCTACGCAGCAAATTATCAGACGTCGACACTAACCAAGGGAACTTGTTATCCGTATTCAGACTTCTATCTGAAACGCCATCAGCACGACCAGCGTTATCCGCTTAAACAACATCAGGAGATTACAATGAAATTCACAACCGTTATCCCGCTTTACAACAAAGAAAAAAGCATTCGCCGTGCAATCTACTCAACGCTCAACCAACAAGATGACAGCCCTGAGCAACATGAGCTAATCATTGTTAACGATGGCTCAACTGATAAATCTGTTGAAATTGTTACACGCATTCGCCAAGAGCAACCCACACGTAATATTCAGCTTGTGCTTCAAACCAACCAAGGTGTCTCTGCAGCACGCAATCAAGGCATTCAACTTGCCAGCAATGAATACATCACGTTTCTCGATGCCGACGACACCTATGAAGTTAATTTTTATCAAGAGATCGCAGCCTTGATCAACGCCTACCCATCGGCACAAGCCTTTGCAACCGCCTATCGTTTTGTTAACACCAATAACGGAACTCAACGCGATGCCAATTTAGTAGGCCTGATTAATGACGAGCACCAACTACTAACAGACTATTTTCACTCCGCCGCACAAGGCGATTTGCCGATCACCTCATCATCTGTCTGTATCACAAATTCAGCACTTCACGACATCGGCGGATTCCCTGAAGGTGAAAACATGGGCGAA
This sequence comes from Arenicella sp., assembly GCA_023299895.1. Next base: position 4,268 of record JALZWI010000136.1, read on the forward strand.
GACCAAGCCGTCTGGTCACAACTCGCTTTGAAATACGACATCGCTATTAGTCGTGAAGTTTGCGCTAACTACTTCGAAGCCTTCACAGGTTCTTTAATGGAAACCGTTACGCCCAAAAATGAAATGCCATTCAGCCAACGTCTACGAGAACAGTTTAGCGCGGGTGACACACCAAAACGTTTTGAAGACTCCATTCAATCCTATATCTCAGGTCACTTGCTAGACCTAGCGCGCCGCAATTTAGAAGCTGGCAAACCCAATCGTGCACTAAAGCTTCTCGGCAAGCCCTTTGCTAAACACCAATTCACTCGCTGGTGTTACTGGCGGGTTCGTACTTTTTGAGTTTAATTAAAGGGCAGGTTCATAAACAATCATACTAGCTATGCATTAAGTATTTGTATGGCTTGACTTATTTATCGTACAACTGTGTGTAATAAATGAAAGTCGTTAATTTTTCTGAAGCTCGCAATCAACTTAAGAGTGTTCTTGATCGAGTCGTCAATGACGCTGACTATATAATAATCTCACGCAGGGATGCTGTTGTGCTATCGCTGGATCACTTTAATGGTCTTGGAAACAGTACATTTATTGAAGAGCCCTGCGAATGCCGCTCACTTATCAATATCAATTCAACAATATCATAAAGGTAAAAAATCGCAGCAACCGTTAACCAATGATTGAGACCCTTGCTTGGACGAATGAGTATTGGAGAGACTATAAGTACTGGCAAACTTAGGATAGAAAAACTCTAAAGCGGATTAACAAACTTATCCAAGATACACAAAGATCACCTTTTGACGGCATTAGTAAACCTAAGACACTTAAAGAAAACCTATCTGGGTTCTGGTCAAGGCGTATCGATCACACCAATCGACTTGTTTATGTTGTGGATAAAAAGCAACTGACGATTATTTTTTGTCGAGACCACTACAGGTAGTCTGTTGGTATTTGTACCCAACACAAAACGACAAACTCATCTAACCCTAGATGCTTCGTGTTAATCCTATTCCACTTACTGATATATCTATCGCCTGATAGATTATTAACGCATCCGCTCTCAGAAGTAAAGGCGGTATGACATAAACCAGATTTATGAAAACTATGTTTTTGGATCCCTGTACCGCCAGAGTCCTTTAAATAGACGTCCCCCATGCTTTGTAGCCCATAGCCTCCAAATTAATGACTTAGCGCTTCCATTATTTGCCCCAAACCTTAAATCTAATGTATTTTTTCCCACCAATTGACCTCAATATAATTACGACAATCACTCTAAAAATAATTAACTTTGATTCCTGACCTCAGCCTGCAAACATGTGATGCACCAACTTCTTCTGAATTTCAGCTGGCATAAAGCTCAAACCTACACTCGCAAATAGCGTTTCACTAGTCCGCTTAAATTCACGAAACAAACTTACAGGCGCTGACTTAAACGCGAGGCACATAAACTTAAATGCGTTGCGACCTTGTGCTTGAAACACACTGCGGCGGGCTAGGTAGCGGTATTGAAATGCTTTGGCGACGGGGCCATATTTGTTTACAAACTCAGGGGCGTAGGCTTTGGTATTGTCGAGCAACTTAAGCCAGGTTGCAAATTGGGCGTTTACGTCGGCGGAGAGGCCGTTGTTGTTGAGGCGATAGTTCGTAAGTGGTTGGTCAATGTACTCAAACTGTGTGCCAGTTTGTAAAGCGATGCGCGTCCAACATTCGACGTCTTCGGATTGGCGTAGGGTTTCGTCAAAGTATTGTAAATAAGCCTCGCCGTTTACTGTTTTCTTATTGCTGGTAAAAGCGATTTGATCAAAAATACTTTTGCGGATGATCGGCGCTGAGCCATTGCCGATTGGGTTACGGCAGAAAATGTCTTTGGCTAGATAGCCTTGCGTTTTCATTGGCGCTTGTAGTCGGTCGAGCGATTCACCTGCTTCATCAACAAACAGGGATGCGCTAAATGTAACACCACATTGTGACTTGTTTTGCATGATGGCGATTTGCTTTTGGAGCTTGTCGGCTTGCCAAAAGTCATCGGAATCTAGTAACGCAATATAGTCGCCTTTAGCGTTGCGGATGCCTGTGTTTCGTGCACCTGCGAGGCCGCGATTTTTTTGGCGGATGATACGAATTCTAACGTCGGTATATTTGTGCTTTATCAGCTCGATAGAATTATCTGGGCTCTCGTCATCGACGATGATTAGCTCAAAGTTGCCATAGGTTTGATCAATAACCGACCAGACAGCTTGCTCAATGTATTGTTCTACGTTGTAGACGGGCATGACCACACTGACAAGTGGCATCACTCTTTTTTTAGCTCTATTTTTAATTTTGATTTGAGTATCAGTTTGCATAAATATTCCCTCCTGTTTTTTTCGCTTTCTCGTTTATTTCTGATGCTTTTTTATCAGCAGCAAAGACCCTATTCCACACAACCCATAAGTATATTGGGTGGGTTAACACATAGACTGACAATACACTGATGGCGACTGCCAAAAGACTGAACTGCGAGGCGATGGTGACGACAATAACGAACAATGCGGTGAAAAGCATGTTCCATTTAAAATCGAGACTGATTCGGTCAGTGGCTAACAACAATGTTGACGCGCTTTCGGCCAGTGGTCTGGGTAAGGCTGACAAACACAGTAAGGTTAAAATAGGCACAGCGTTGACCCATTGCTCACCGAAAACGATAGGTACATAGATAAAGGCCAAGCCTGCTTGTAATGAAATTAACGGGACGGCGATCAACACAATCATCTTTAGGTTTGCGACAAAACGTTTGCGTAACTCAAGCACGTTGTTTTGTACTTCACATAAATTGGGATAAAGCGCTGAACTGATTGCGTTAATCAAGGTGAGGCTAAAGCCTAAGCCAGCGTTACGGGCGAAGTAGTAAAGGCCGAGTGCTTCCATGCCGAGTAGCCGCGCGATAATCATATTATCTAGATTTAAGCGTGCGGTTTTAAGTAACTCTATACTGAGGTAATAACGGCCAAATTTAATCACGTCTTGCCATAAGTTAAAGCGCCAAACACCTTTGCTCGGCACCCAATTTAGCGCGCGTCGATAACCAAACACCCAAATCGGTGAGGTTAAAAACTTTGGCAGCACAATCGCCCAGGCACCCAAGCCCATTACGGCTAGTAAGGTGGTGAGGATGTTATCAATGCCGACCTGCGTGCCATCGATTAACGCGGTGGTTTTAAGCCGTTGCTCGCGCTGTACTAATGAGGCTTGCACCATGCCAAATGGCATTAACAGATAAGTCACCGACAGCACTTGCAGCATGCCCACTAATTCTGGCGTGTCATAAAAATCGGCTAATGGATAAGCCAGCAAACACTGAATAACAAACAAGGCGATACAAAAGACAAAGTTAAGTCGGTAGGCCGTGTTGGTAATGTCGTCTAATTCTTCATCGCGACACTGCACGATCTTGGCGCCGATTCCATTGCGATTAAACACTCGAATCAGTTCGTTAACGGTTAACACCAAGGCTGCAAGGCCAAAGATGAGTGGGTCCATTAATCGTGCGAGCACTATCGCTGTGACTAAACGCGTCACGCGCACAAAGATTTCGCTCATGCCTAACCAAGCGAGGTTCTGCAAAAATCGATTGTTTTGAAGACGCTGGCTAAGTCGGTTTTTGAGTACGGTGATCATCTTAATCCACACTAATCTCTTGTTCGATTAGTGGCTTTAGTTGGTCCATGATTTTGCGAACCTGTTGAACAATTTCGAGCACCTTGCTATCACTCGGTGATGTTTCAATACTGAGCAAGAGTTCAGCCAATTCGGTTAAGCCAATGCTGTTTGCCGCGCCTTTCATCGAGTGACTGAGTTTTCTAATCTTATCTTTATTGCCTTCAGTTGCTTGAGCTTCGAGTTGTTGTAACTCGCCATAAGCGTGGTCTAGAAAGCTCGGGGCGATTTGCACAAAAATCGCTTTATAGGCATCGCCAAATTGCGACTCTAAGTAGCTGTAATCAAACACGGGTTTGGTATTATCCTTCTCAACACTGGCTTGCGCCTCTGGAGTACTTTTAATAACTGACACGCTATACGGATTGTTTTTAGCCGCATCCAAACGTAACTCTTGTGGCACTTGCTGCAGGGCTTTGCCCAATTGTTTTAAGGTCGCTGGTTTACTCAAAAATGCATCGAAGCCCAATTCTAATAATCTTTGCTTCTGGTCTTGGTGGCTCGATGCAGTCAGCGCAATACAATACTGCCTTGCAAGTCGATTGTCTGCGCTACGAATTGTTTGTATGGTTTGTTCACCATCCATCACCGGCATCAAAATATCACAAATCAAAACGTCGTAGCTTTCGGCTTTTAATTTATTCAGTGCCTCTTGCCCGTTATTTGCTATGTCGGCCGTTTGCTCTAATTGCGCTAGCTGCGCGGTAATCACTTTTTGATTGGTTGGGTTATCTTCAGCCACCAAAATTTTAAGCTTCGGTAACTTCGCTAATGGTTGTTCGGTACTGGCTACCACCACATCTACGCCTTGGTCTATTTGCTCGGCAGGTAACCTAGATTCAAAGATACTGCCTTGCCCTACCTTACTTTTACAGGAAATTTTACCCATCATGAGTTCGCTTAACTGCTGACAGATTGATAAGCCTAAGCCAACCCCTTGAACAGACTGGCCTATTTGTTCATAAACATTAAAGATTGTTTTCAACTTGTCTTGAGGAATTCCGATGCCTGAGTCGATCACTCGTGTCATCAATGTGCCAACACCTTGTGACACCGTATCAGGCGTATACGAAAGCTGAATAACGATACCGCCTTGCTCGGTATTCTTAACCGCATTGTTAATCAAATTATTAACGATTTGTTTATAGCGACCAATATCGATTGAAACCGCTTTAGGTACATTGGAATATACTTTTAAACTAAGACTGAGGCCTTTCTCTTTAGCCGTTTGTTTAAACATTGTGACCGTATGTTTTAGCAACGTATGTAAATCAATCGGTTCAGGATGGAGTTCCACACGACCCGCTTCAATCTTGGTGATTTCCAACATGTCGTCTAGCAAGACAATAAGTGAATTAGCGCCATCATTGATGGTATTCACATAGTCCATTTGCTCAGTATTTAATTCCGTTCGCTGCAAGACTTCAGAGAGGCCAATAATGGCATTCAAAGGCGTGCGGACCTCGTGGCTCATCTGACCAATGAAAACGGATTTTCCATCGAGCGTTTTCTGTAAGCGTTGATTGCTGACGCTTAAGTCATAGGTAGCTTGCGCTACATCATCCTTAAGACCTGCTTGGATTTTTTCGAGCTTCTTGTTTGCCTCAAACAAATCACGCGACTTTTGCTCCAACAGAGTCTCAGCTGAAATTCTTGCCGTTTTGTAACGCTTGGCGCGTTTTTGGGCTAGCTCGAGCTGTTGGTTGATATCATCGTTCACTGTTCCACTCCATTAACACTCTAAACTTCGATTTGAATCTTAAACGATGCTGATTTTTGATCATCAGCAATTTTAGTTTCGACGAGTTTTTCATTTTTGGCGAAAAACTTTAAACATGCTCCTACCAGTGCTTGTGCGACAACAGCAAGGGGCCGTGGTGATGAGTAATGCAGCGTCATCATATTGCCGTCTTGCTCGCACTCGAACTTTGGCAACTCGGCATCTGGGTAGAGTTTTTTTACTTCGACATGCACATGCCCTTCAATC
>JALZWI010000137.1 GCA_023299895.1 Arenicella sp.
CTGCACGGCCAATTGATCCTTGCCAGTTTTCCGGCATCTCAATGTCCGAGGCATTTAATTCTCGATGATCATCTGAGATGATCAGAGAAGCTGCCTCACCCACTTGATAGACTTTTGTTTGGTCTACATAAACCTGTGATTCCAGATCAATAGATCGCCAATGTAGCACTACGTCGCCGCGCTGATCTAAACTCAAACTGGGTAGAATATCTGGAACGTTGTTGTCAGGATTTACTTGTTCGGCAGATGACCACTCATTATTTGCACTGTTCCACCGTCGAATATAAACATCATCCAAACCGTTATGGTCAGAAACCCAAGCAATTACTGCATTATCGTTTCTATCGAAAATGATCGTAGGCGTAGTCGTTCCTCCACCTTGATTTGCTAAAATCTCAACTGGCTGCCATTTGCCATTTCGATAAAATTTTACTCGTAGTACTGAACGTGTTGCGGAAGTTGCACTCCATGCCACTAATATATCTCCTTGTGAATTAGACTCTATTGAGGGTGAGAAGTTGCGTTCTCTAGATTTGTAAATATATTCAATTGGTTGCCAAACATCGTTTCGCATGATTTGAATGTTAATTTCAGATTCCCCAACTTCTGGCTCTGATAACCATGTCAACATCACATTATTAGCGCTAGCATTCGATGTAATTAATAGCGCCGATAACAATAAATAAAAAAATATTAGTCCTTGTTTTACAATATTAGTGAGCCGGGTAGCATTGATTATACAGAAGTACAAATACACCATTAATCACCGAGTAAGAGCTCTATGACTGCCGGCAAAAAATCTCCATTAAATAGTACTGAGGGCAAAGCCATAGCAGCAAACCATTCATTGGCCATTTTATCATTTCCCTGTGTAGTTAAATGTAGACCATCAAAACCAAAATCATTTCCACTTCTTAATGCACCATTCTGTTCTGCTGGAATGACTTCGCAATTACTCGATCCCGTATCTATGTCACGAATCTCATCGTTATAATCAGACACCAAACTGTTAAATGAACTACTCTGAAGATTTTGAGTAACCGTCGCCAACACTGGAAACATTTCAAAAGCACAGATTGTATTAACCATGCTCTGCAAATTAAATTTAACTGTTGAAGGGTTGACTCCATCAAACACATCATTTGCTCCTCCCATTAACAAAACATATTGCGACAAAAACTGTTCAGTTAAATCACCGCTAATCTCTGACGTCATGCCTGCAGTAGTGATACCCGAATAACCATAGTTGTAGATTAAAACCTCATAGCCAAGTTCTTCAGCAAGTTGCTTTAACCCTGGTTGATACCCACCCACACCTTCAGCACCAAAGCCAAAACATCGTAAATTACCAGAACCACTCAATGAAGGAGCTAATGAAACACCTGAATGGCATTCAGAGCTAGTGTCATCATCTATGCTTTGTATTAAACCCGCAGTGATGCTGTCACCAAAGGTGAGTATCATTAACTCTTCTTGAGCATAACCTGATTGCAGGTTGATTCCTGCAATCATCATCATCATCAACATCAAATTGAATTTTATTTTCATTACTATTTTACAAGTCATCACGTCTATGAACATTACCTAACACAACATTGAATTTTATTACGCAATTAAGTATTTAAACATCAAAGTGTTAGGCTAATAACTATATTTAATGAAACTTAACAATAATTATTATTTAAATAATACATATTTTTAAAATGACTTTATCAACATATTATTTTAATTTATTAATGCGGAGTACCTTCACTCAATAAAATCTCTGCAGAATTGCGCATACGAGTACGTTCCCAGACGACTTTGAATTTACTGCCACCCTTTTGCTGCCATAAAACAGCAGACCTAAAAGCAGCCAAAAGCATCGCTCGAATCTTGGCAGGGACATCTTCACGCTGTAAGAAATCTTGTTCTCCTTGAACGATGATTTGCGGTCGAAGCTCGCTAATGTAATTTTGATATAGGTCTGAACATGCATTTACGAGGCCCTCATTGCTGACCGCACTCAATCGTTCAATCTCAGTCGCAAAGTCGGTAAATGCTGCACGATTACGATAGAGCTGAGTTTGCAAGTGCAGGATTGACATAACATAACGCAGCAACTCAACATCTTCCATTTTGGCGGACGACATCAACCCTTTTGAAAACATTCTTAAACCTGGATTAACACCACCAAGGCCTCCATATACAGCAGGTGTATTAACCGCATCAAGCACTAAAATTGATTGTATAGAAATATCAAAAACGGCTGTATCAAACTCCCCTTTGCGGGCCAATGTCTGTACCTGACTGCATGCTTGCAATACTCCTGCAAGTGCAATAGTTCGTTCTTCAAGTAAACTCATCTAGAAATAGCCCGCTGTATATGAAATGTTATATAATCGGATTCTACCTAATTTTAGACTCAGGGTAGAAAAAGATTGCCACTATTTGGGACATAGTGCCGGGTAACAATTTAAATAAAACAATGCGAATCAGATCTTTCTATTTTTCAAGCTCAGACTTAAGTTAACAATTACACCTAGACACTAACTGGCAATCGACAACGTGCGAATAACATAATGGCATTACCAATGAGCACAAGTATTCGAAAAATCAATCTTTCTGGAATTTTATACTTATTCATTGCAGTACCATTTATTGTCTTATTAACACAGAACCTTTATCTCAAGCTGAATGAAAACAGCTTGCCTACTGAGCCGTTCACTCATGTAAATGTCGTCTATGAGCCTATGAGGGATGCTCCAATTGAGCAATACATTCTTCGCGATCAAGACCATCGTGAGCAATTTTTACTTGCGCCAGGCGCCCCCTTTGATCTTCGCTTGCGTTTAGTTCCGTCACGCAGCGCTAAAGTCTTGATTAATGTTGAGCCTATTTATAATTTCAGCAGATGCGATGCTGAACAGGTAAATCAAGTTAAGCTTCGCATTTCCAGTCGCAGCTTAATCGATAAAGCAATCACTCTCATCGATAATCAAACGACTACTACGTCTATTGAATTATATACGGGTGACCGACTTCAGTTTAACTTCTCAGATACACAAAACCGTTGCGCTAAAGCTTTAATATCATTTTCTAAAAAGAATAAAAGCTCTGATTACGTACTCGGGTTCAGTGTTTTTTGGATTATTACAGCATTAGCGTTCTTCTACCTCAAAGCTAGTCCTATTTTTGCATTGTTTGGAGCTGGGTTTAATTTCACGCTGATTGCTGCAAACCTAACCCTGAGAACAGCGACGTTAGACGCTTTGACTACCGCAACTTTAATCTCAGTTGGCTTTACTGGCGCATTAATGATGTGCTCTGGATTACCAGTATGGCGTTGGTTAAAAACTCTTTTTTGTGTTGCTATATTCATTGGCGCATTTACTTTGCCCTTATCTTTTCTTGGCTATGAATACACGTTTAATAGTCCTGGCGATAGAGACGCAGTGCACTCATTATTACAATCAAATCTGAGGCAAGGATTAGAGTTTTGGCAAGCTTTCGGTGGCTGGAAGTATACGATAGTGTTGGCGTTAGCAAGCGCTCTGTTAATCGCCCTACTCTATCTTTTAAATGCCTCTACACTAAAGAAAAAGACTACTTTTTTTCTTGGCTTGCTGCTGACGATTATCTTTACCGCTCAATGGTCTAAAGCAACTGACGAAACACCGATTTTGCTTACAACGAAAGAAGCCATCACAAAATATTTCCATGAGTTTGAATTATTCAGAGAAATGCGCGATGAGCGCCAAGCCAAATTAAACGAATTGGGTGCAACAACCACTTCAAAAAACCAAAAACTAGTCGTTATTTTAGGTGAGTCAGCCTCCAAATATCATATGTCTAGCTATGGCTACCCTAAAATAACAACACCTCAGACCGACCAGCTCATTAAAGATGGCCAGATGGTCCGTTTTGATGCCGCTTATTCAAACCATACTTTATCAAATCAAACTATTTCTAGGGCATTGACGCGAGCTAGTAACTATAACAATGAATACTGGATACATTCGACATCGGCAATTAATCTAGCCCATGCCGCTGACATTCGTACATCATGGGTCAGTAACAAACCTATGTACGGCGCTTTTGACAGTCATATGAGTGTCATTGGTACAGAATCCAAAAGCGTGACGTATATTAATACCCGTGTAGGTATCCAAAAAATCCCAAATCAGCATGATGCCCAGATGCTGCCGTTAGTGAAACAAGCAATTGACAAGCAAGACGGCAACCAAATTGTATTTATGCACTTACAAGGGAGTCACACTTATTATTGTGATAGAACTCCTGATGATTTTAAACAATTCACGGACAGAGCTCAAAAACATGTATTTGGTCGTTTTGCGGAAATTATTAATGAACGTTATCGCTCTCTCAACTGTTACGACGACAGCATTCGTTATACGGATGAAATAATTGCTAATGTTATAGACTACCTCAAAGATGATTCCGCTCCTGCTGCGGTTCTTTATTTTTCTGACCACGGTGAAAGCGCCGCTTATGGACGTGCCCATAACCCTGCTGCCTTTGATTTTCAAATGCCTGAAATACCGATGCTATTTTGGGCTAATAGTGATTGGAAAATGCAGAACTCGTCAAAATGGGAAAATATGCTTCAAAATAGGCAGAAGGTCTTTACTAACGACCATGCGTTTGAATTCATCTCTGGTTTGAACGGTATTGAAAGTGAACTACTAGACCAAACACACAACCTTGCGTCATCAATTTATACAGAAGTCAGTAAGCCAACAACTCTACATGGCTCAAAACCATTAGATAACATTGGTAACCAGAGTTTTTGGCAGCAAAAAAACATTACAAAACTAAACAACTTAAAAAAACTCAGCAGTATTGTTACTCAAAGTAGTAACACTCTCGCTAAAATCGGACAGTTAAGCAGCGCGGGCATTACTTCAATTGAAATTCAAGCACGTTTTATAAACAGTCAATTTGTGGTTGGCTATGACGATGAAGCTACCGCTGATCAAACTCTCGAAAATTATCTAAGTCAAATGGACTTATCAGATTTGACCATGCTCAGACTAAGCTTAGTCGACTTTAAAACTGATGACAAAAAAAATGCCTTGGCGAGACTTCAATACATAGACGATAAATTTAGACTTATATCTAAAATTCAGTTAGCAATATCAAACATAAACGACTCATTTTTTTCAGCAACCGCCTTTCAAACATTGTATAAACCAGAAGGTGCTTTAGATTTTGTTAGGATAGTAGCTATTAATCCTGACGGCATTTTACTCAACCAACAACAATACGCTGCACTAAGCAAAGGAGAATTAGAGTTGCTTGTCGAAAAAAATTATTCGATCCACCTTCATTTGTCCGAAGAAATTTCACTAGCTTCGCATGATTTTATTAATCAGTTAACTAAACTGGGTTATTTGGAAGATAAGCGTATTTCTTCTTTGGCAACCCAAGCTTGGTCGCTCTATGACTTATAAAAATTAAACAGATAACACTTTTTTATAAAATGCCAACTCTTGACTCAATGCGTCAATATTATTATTTGCCTGCCTAAAGCCATGTCCCTCATCTGGATATTCAACATAGGAGTATTCCAAACCAGTCTTTTCTAACGCTGAAATAACTTCTTGAGCCACCGATGGAGGCACAATTTTATCTTCTAAACCCTGAAAAATAATCATCGGCGTCTTTAATTGTGTCACCTTATGAATTGGTGAACGCTGATGAAATAGACTGTTTTTTTGTTGGGCAAGACCAGAATTATATTCTTCTCCAATTAGGCGATCAGTGTAATATTTTTCAAATTTATGAGTCACTTCTGCCAGAGTAGCTAAATTACCAATACCGTAATAACAAGCACCCGCTTGAAACACCTCAGGGTATTCAGTCAGGGCGCGTAATACAGCATACCCACCTGAACTCTTACCACGTATACAGATTCGTTGCTCATCGGCTTTACCGACTTCAATTAAATGTATAACCCCGTCAATAACATCAGATATATCAGTCACTCCCCAATGACCATACAATGCACTTCGAAAAGCGCGGCCGTAGCCGGTGCTACCTCGCGGATTTACATCAAAAATAGCAAAGCCTCGATTGGTCCAAAATTGTTTTTGAATATCAAAATAACCATAAGTACGAGCGGTAGGTCCGCCATGTACCATCACTATTAATGGTGGTACGGAGTCATTTTCATAACCAGTATTAACCGGCGCATAGTAATAACCGTAGCTATTACTGTTATCACGAGTGACGAAATCAAAATGTTCAGCAATGCTTACATCTGCTTGTTTCAATACCCTTGTATTGCTCTGAAGTATCTCAGGCTGGTTAAATTGATGACCATCGATAAAACGAAATGCTACCACGCTTGGACTTGAATCAACTGACAGCGCCACCGCCATTGCTGTGCCGATAGAATCAGAGCTCAAATTTTGCAAATTTTTTTGCGTAAAACCAACATCCATATACGGCCTAACTATTAGGGTATTTTGATCAATCAAATAAAGTTGATCGCCATCGGTACCTGTGCCAAATGTGAGTAAGTGGTCGCCATCAAACTGTACAATCCGAGCATCACCATACTGCCAATGGGGGTAACCAAATTCAATTAATAAAGAAGTCACCGATTGCGCGTCACTGCCATCAAACTTGTAACACATGATGTTCCAATAATTACTCGCAGTGTTAGTCTGGGCATTTTGAAAATCAGCGGAAAAAAACAAATGGCCGTTATTCGCAAAGATTAGCTGGCAAACAGAAGCGCCCTCTAAGCCTTTTGTAGCAAACTCAATTCTTTGTTGATTAATAAATGAAAGGTCACCCGCCTTTTGGCTAATTTCAGCCACCCATAATTGTGTTTCGTCCCAAGGCATGGCCGGATGGTCCCATTGCACCCAGGCGACTTGGTTACCAGTTGGTGAAACAACCAGGTTGCTATAAAAGCTTGCACCACTAGCCAGTTCAACCATTTCAGTATCGGGCGAATCATTTTTTAGTGCTTGAATAGAATGTACATTCTCAAGCTCTTCAAGATCATTGCTTGTTTCAACCACAGCCAACAACCATTGATCTTGCAATTCAACAAGGTCAGCGAACATGAAACTCTGCTGGTCATTAGCTTGCGGAGATACAACCATTGGCGAATCAACAATTCCTTTCTCAGGATCAATATTTTGTTGATAAAGTCGCTGATCAGACTGATTAGAAAAATAAATGGTGTTGCCAAAAATCCAGAATGGCTTGCCCCCATATTCGTTAATTTTTGTACGTAAATTAAAGGGTACAGGGGTAATACAGCGAGATGATTCATTCACGTCAGATGATTGTTTAATCATCAACACGCTGCGATTATCTTGGTTTTTTAAATTACTAAGATATAAAAAACCGTTACCTATTGGCACCGGATAACTAAAATTCTCTCCCTGGGCGAATACCTGTTTAAGCGTCAGTCTAGATTGCCACTGTAAATAATCCGTCATTTTAACCAGGAACTTATTGGCCTGCTTTATTTAAATCAGCGTCATCCAACTCCCATGAAATAACAGAGCCTACCTCGATATTATTTTTTTGATAGAACCCAGGTTCTACTTCCAGAGCTGCTACCACCTCTCTTTTAGGTGAATACAGTGGTTGAATTATGCTACCAACAACATAAGTCAACATAGCTTGAATACTTTCGACACGACCTTGCGCATCAATAAAGGCTATATCAATCGGTGCAACTACGTTACGCATATGAAATTGAGGAATAGCAGGTTCATCAAAGATAAAAAGAATGGGCTTATCAGCAATGGTTTCAGCACATACTCTTTGAAAACCGGCCGCGCGAGTTTGATTATTAAATGCTGTTTTGACATTAAAATGTGTCGTTTCGTTGTTGCTATTTAGCACAGTGATCTTGCTCTGAGGCATCGCCTGCAAATAAACATTATCAAGCTGACAGCTTTGAGCTGAAACAGTCGGCGCCAAAAAAGTAGTCAATAGTAACAATGTTAAATAGAGAGTTACTTTATTTTTCAATGATTTCATCGGTGTTAGTATTTCCTATATCTATTATCTATCTTCTAATACTGGTTCGCGCATAATTTTCTGAATTTTCTCTGCCAGTCGCAATGCTCGCAAACCTTGCAACCCTGTCACCATCGGCATAGCCTCGCCATTAGCCACATCAATAAAATGTGCTAGCTCAACCTGTAATGGCTGCTCTGTATCAAACACGATGTGTTCTTCTTCGAGTGATGGGAAACTACTGCCCTCAACCACCTCTCCTTTAGTAACAATATCTAACTTTTGATCCATTAGATTGATGCCGTAGTAACCTTCTGGGCCAAATACACGAAAACGCCTAAAGCGTTTATTCGAGACTCGACTAGCTGTGATGTTAGCCACTGCACCACTCGGAAAGGTTAAACGTACATTGGCTAGATCAATGTGATCCGTTACCACTTGAGAGCCGATTGCCTGAACATCACAGGGCTCTTCATCCACCAATGACAAAACTAAATCTAAATC
>JALZWI010000138.1 GCA_023299895.1 Arenicella sp.
GCCCATACCGCCCATACCGCCCATACCCATACCACCGAAATCTACTTCGCTTGGGTCTCCTTCAAAAAAAGTGCCTGCCTCTGGCTCAGGATAATCCTCAAGCACTGCCTCTATGTCTTCGCCTGCTGCGATTCGGTCGGCTGCTTCTACTGCCGTTCTTTGACTAATATTTTCGTGCACTGGATAATAAGTGCCAGCAACTTCAAATCCAGCTAAAGCCATTTTTGCAGAACCATTTCGCGCCGGAAAGCCTTTGACAATAACCTCGTCCCCTGCTTTGATCGCATCTGGAGCATAATCAGCATTACGCCAGAACATGATAGGAACCTCAATATCCCATTCCAAGCCTTGAGCATCGACTAGCAATAATTTTGGGTGTGGCGCGATAAATCGAAAAGATTTAACTACACCAGGTAAATCTACTGGATTATCGATCTCATAAGGCGCGTATGAATGGTGCGCCCAAGAAGCTGCCGCCATAAATAATGCGCATGTGCCTACAATGATTCTATTTATTATTTTCATTTTTTTCTCCAAAATTAATTTAATTAGTTCCTAAGTTTGTTTATGGCACCTAGAATACATATTTTATTTTTACCATTCAATAATTTAACACCACTACGGTGCATTTATTCATTGTTAATAGAGATCGATGAGCTGTCATCAAAATACACAATCTTGCCATCGACCAGAGTCAAAATTGATTTGGTGAGAATGATGTCTTCATCGCTCACAGCGCCTGAAAATAAGTCGTTATTCAATACAACCAGATCAGCAAGCTTGCCTGACTCCAGAGTCCCTATATCGTTCTCAGAAAAAGCCAGCCATGAGCTTCCCTGAGTAAATAGCTGGATCGCCTGCGCGCGGCTGATGCGCTCGTCCGGACAGACTAGATCTTCTCCAGCTCCAGACAATACACCGCCTCCATTAGCAGCAAAGCCTTTTACATCAAGACCAGTGACCATATGATAAACGTGTACCCAAGGGTTGCTGGGTTGAGCATTGGTGCTGTCTGAACCAATTCCCGCCATCAGCCCTTGTGCCGGGAATGATTTATAGGGTGTGCCGTTACAGACCGAGCCGGCACGACCGCGACCTAGAAAAGCATGAACCCCTAAATTTGCGCCAACGACTTTTTCGTAGCCATATTCGCGTATCAGATCAATTTCTTCCTGACCGGGTTTAGAATGTTCAAGACTCAAACGGGTGGCTGAGCCAACGGTACTTGCAGCATCGTGAAACAACTCAATATCGGCCGCGCGACCAGCGTGCTTGCCTACCGTCCAGTCGTTAGAGAGGGCCATTTCAACTGTCTCTTGATAGCCGTTTTGCCGCACATTGCCAAGATCTTCGCCTATACCTATAATCTTGAACATGCTGTCACTGCTTGAGCCAAAACGAGTTTGGCGCTCCTGTACTAGTGCTGCATAATCACTCAAAGGCGTGATTTGATCACCCTGAACTCGACTGCGAACACGAATTGTCAGCGCATCTTCGTCATACAGCTCTCCGATGGTTTGAAAATCATCAAATACGCTGAAATATTGAGCGCCGCGGCCACGAATGCTGCCCCCCACATCGACAACTGAGGTCAAGCCTACGCTGTTAAAGCCTTGCATAACTCGTATCGCTTGGTCACGTGGGTCACTAGTAGTCTTGAGAAGAACAAACGAAGCTGTTGAATCGCCAATCAGCCCCGTTTCATCATTTATCTTTAGGTCAACCGGCTCATTGGAAGCGACTGCCATCGCTTTTAGTTTTTCGATGCCGATGCGGTTGGAAAACGCCTCTTCAGTCGATCGAAGGTGTATATAAACTGGGTAATCGCCGGCCGCGTCGTTCAATTGCTGTAGAGATGGAAACACAGTGTAGGGCTCATTATCACGAGATGAACCTATCACATTTTCTTGCCATTGAATGGGGTCCCAGCCGCCAACAAATGTAATCCATTGGTCAGTGGAAACACCCGCTTCGGCCATCGCCTCAGCCTTTGCAGTAACCATTGCCATGGCTTCAGGAATACTACGGCTCAATTCAATCTGGCGAGTATCATAACCTGGTCGTAAGGTCGCTCGTATAAAATGCATATGCGAATCAATAAGGCCCGGAATAACCGTACTACCGGCAAGATCAACCACCTCCGCACAATCTGGAGCTACCAAATCGTCGCCCACTTCTAATATACGATTATCGAGAATATGCATGCTGTTGAAATCAGGCTGAGTGGTGTCGCCCTCTGTCGTTGGCAATTCAGCCATTGCAAAAAATCGACCGTTGGTCAAATACAAATCGTCGCATTGCGCTGATTCTTCAACACTTGCAAGTTGCTCATCGGTAGTTTCTATGTTTGCAGTTGTTGCTGCTTGTTCGCCACAGGCAGTCAAACTAAGCGCTAACCCGACTATCCAATACCGACCAGTGTGTACAAATATGTTCATGATAAACCTCTGAATGCTATAAATAGGGTGTTTAGTTTATTAAGCGACGGCGTAGCTATAACTAAAAAGCAATGCCGTGATTTAACTACTCGACTTCCGCGGCACAATCAAATGGAGACACTTTAGTCCCTGGTTGCCACAACCAAGCCCTTTCAAGCTCAATCGGACCAGTATAATAAACAGGATCATTGGCAACCAGCTTATAGTTTAATCGGCTGTCATCATCGGCAACTCGGAATGTCTCGAGATAGGTCATTTCAAGTGACTGAGGAGACCCATAAGGATCAAAAGTTGGCCAATCTATCTGTGAGGTCTGCACCACCAATGTGTCTCCATCCCATTTGCCAGTAGAAAAGCCTACGTTGGATGAAGCAGGGCCAGGATGATTATCAGTCATATAGACTGTGCGTCTTAGATCGTATTCTTCTGTGTAGATAACAATATGGTCACCGTTGTCGATAATCTGCATAGGCGTAGGGTCAAACATATTAGACGCCAAACCCGACTGACAACTCAGCTCAGGGTTATCGAATGCATAATCATAGTTTTCATATATTGCTTTTCCTGCATCAGTTAACAAACCAGCATATTGCTCGGGGTTTGGACGTGGGCCAGTACGACGACCCCAAACACGGAAGAGTCCATCCGCCGTTTCTTGTGCAGCTCGAGCTTCTTCTGGAGTAGGACCACTTCGATTAACTTCTAGTATCTCCTCTGACCAAATAGGCGGGTTGTTATCGCTCAACCTATTCACCATTTCTTGCCCATTTGCTAGCAACAGGTTCTGCACACCAATTGAAGATGTATTACGTCTGGATACTACGCCCGCCGCCTTGATAGTATCGCCAACCGCGACAAGGTCCGAGCCTATACCAGCTTGACCATAACCAGTCACACTTCGACCTAACTCCAACTCCCACTCTTTCTCGATGCCCTGTTCATCAGTGACTATCATCATTATTCGAGGGTGAGGATTGCGCCAGAAAACTCGACTCACTACTCCTTCAAGATGCAACATGTTTTCTGCAAGATACATTGCCGGATTGTTGTTCGGTCCATGATGAGCAACGCTCGACATCGGCAAACATAAGATTACTATTACTGCAGGTATAAATGATTTGTAGAAAGCGCTTAAACTTTTCATAACTCTCTCCTTATTCATTAAGTGAATTTTATTAGTATTGAGCCTGCATAGAAAATAACATTTGCATATAAAATTTCTCATGGCTCTTTGGTTCACCAGGAGAAATTTATATTTTATTATATAAGATTCCATTATTAGTTTGTAGCCTTAAAACAAATAAAGCGTCCGCGGCTAAATCGGCAACAGATGACAATTAACAGTCAAGAGTTAAAGAAAATTTATGTCGCTTGAAGGTTTCAATTTTCGTAACCACAGTAAACTACACGCATTGGCAGCTAACTTTATCTACAAGCAAAGCCTTGGGTAGCTAGTGTTAAATGAAGATAATACAATGTGATGGGGCTATTGGCGGGGTTACGGATCAGATAGAAGGCTGAAATAATACTTAAAGGCATTCAAAGCACTTCTTTCTGACCTGCGCGAGAATGCAACAAATTCACGACAGCTCACGCACCCAGCAGAAACTTTTATTGCGGTTCTGAGTTATATTCAATAACAAAACCATGCGACGGAAGCCTGCCAGAGCCATAGGTTCCCATTAGATGGGAAACATCACACCAATAACTTGCTGGAACATCTACCTCACCAAATGCTAAAACATTTTGCGCCCCTCGGGCACTGTTGTTAGGCTGATTGTCTGGCGCAATATGAACACCAACGTCCTGGTCTTCGCGTAGCCAATTAGTCCAGGTCATCGGTTCACCACTGACCCAAGCCCAACCCCCATCAGGCTCATCAGCGCCATCAACCTGATATCCGCCCAAGTATGGACCACTTAAATTAAAGAGTGGCGAGCCATCTTCTAATTCTCCGTAAGGAAACTTACGCCAATATTTTTCATCGGCGACCAGAGAGAACGCAAAATCATTCTCCTCTTGTGAGTGCAGAGATATCAGATAACCTCCTTTCTGTTCAGCTAAGCCTTGAGCCTGAACCCAGTTAACGCCACCTTCGGGTAGATACACAACTTGATACCAATGCGTCTCACCACTTGGTAACTCAAAAGGTACTAGCTCAGCCAATTCAAACGGACTCGGGATTGTTGACCAAGTGAGGTCAGCAGAGTTCAGCACAGCAGGCTCCTCAGAACCATCATTGCCTAACATTGGAGGGCTTTTGAAAAACATTAAATTGTATGGCCCCGCCTCCACCGCCGCCTGATCAACCAGAGGCGGTTGTTGAGCATGACTTAGCTCACCCCAAAGCGCCATTAAAACTGCGATGATTGACACCCCAATCCTCCAGAGCCTTTTGCATTCTACAACGTTATGCTCAAACCACATTCTTTACACCTTTTTTTATTTTTTGTTGGGGATTCCATTTATTTGTCACCGACCCCACTTGGCATTAATCCTATTATTAATTTAAGGTTTCTTCCAGCTAAAAATAATATTCATATGATTTTTATCACGCCGAATTCGCCAAGGCGCCCACTCAATCACAAGGTCTTTAATTAAAAAACCAAGAACAAGAACAACCACGACTAATATCAGCCAAGTCCATGCGAACATCTCTACTTCTCTAGCAAACCCAATGATCGATAAACCGGCTCCAATTAAAATCCCTAAACCTCCAATAGTCGATTCCAAACACATAAGCTGCATCGCTTTTTTAGTTTCTTTCGCTTCATTGCCCCTGCTTTGAAAAAGCAACCAAAGATCTCGCACCAAGCCTTGCAACAATAAAAGCGCCGCGCCATAAAGAATCAAACGAGCGACTAACATAGAAGTAGGCAACATTGGTTGAATAAACCAAATTACGCCTCCTACAAGGCCAATCAATAACAATTCAGTTTTTTCTGTAATATTCATTAACGTGCACTTAAATATTTTATCCAACGGTATTGAACAGTCTCTCGTCTGATAATTAATTATTGAAGGTAACTAGCCGATTCAGGTACTATCACGTCTTAGCAAATCAAATCCAATTAGTAAGGAGCCAGCCCAATGAAAAATATAATTATAATCGCTCTATCTGTTCTGATCACAAGCTCTCAAATCGTATTTGCACAGAACTTAGCAGAGCGTCGTGCCATTCTAGAATATCAGGAATCAGTATTACCTAACATTCAAAATAAGCTAAATGCTGCAGTTGGTTTTGAGGTTCCATTGAATGTGGATTGGACAAAAGTCGCCCAACCTGGAGACGCTGAGAGTTATTCCAATGACGCCTATTTCACCGACGTGTATTTCACACCTTTAGTGAAAGCTATGTCGTCGATTGGATCAGATGACTTAGGTAAACAAGCTTTGTTAGAAAACCTTAAAGGCATTAACATTACTTATAATGCGGATACTGCACCTGCCTCAGCCTATGAGGATGGCGTAGACTTTAACGACGGACAAATCACCCTTAATTTCAAGCCCTTTAGTAACGCTGATGATATTGATGATCGTGCTGAAGCTATTATAAAAGTACTTGAATCTAAACTCTAAAGCTTAACTTAAAAATCAACCAAATTAGGTCAAACCTCATTTAATTCTGGTTGTTGGCTATCATTATTGTCTCTATTGTTACACCACCAAAGTAAAAAAGGGCATTCTTCTATAACGAAGAATGCCCTTTTTTGGTTTAAAAATACTTGAATTTAACTCGTTTAGAAGTTGTGACGGTAAGTTACCCCCACTGTTCTTGGAGTATTAATTCGAAATGCAGTTCGCGCTCGACCACCTCGTTCACGGTCAAATGAAAGCAAGGCATTTTCATCAAAGAGGTTATTAATATAAAGACTCAGACTCCATGCCTCAGTATCAAAAGCCACATTCGCGTTAACAATTTCATAGGAAGGTAGTTCGAGATCAATATCGACAACTTCGCTACCATTTAGCTGGCCAAACACTAAACCAGGCTCAAAAACACCAGCGCCTGCAACTTGGTCAGCAGGTTGCGTAATCCGATCACCAACAAATTGAATGCTGGTTGAGAATGACAAATCTCCGTCTGAACCAAAAAGTTGCGATGGTATTGTGTAGGCCGCCGATGCCGACGCTGAAAATTCAGGCACTGAAGCAAGACGATTACCGTCTTCGACACCACCAACGATATTGCCGCTGCCGTCCAAAATTGTGCTATCGAACTCTGCCTCTAACAAGCTGGCTACCACACTAAAGTCCCAATAATCACTTGGCTTAGCTTTTAATTCTAACTCCAAACCAGCGGTATGCGCATCAGGCACATTAAAGGATACACGCGATGAACAGGTGCCCGCATCTAACGTTACCTGAAGGTCTGAAATATCAGTGTAATAAGCAGCTGCGTTAATGCTAACCCTGTTGTAGCTCGCTTTAAATCCAACTTCGTAATTGACTAAGCTTTCATCATCGAAATCCTGGAAATCACCAAAAATTGCAGCATCTTGCTCACTACACAGATTAACATTTAGTGGGTCATTTACCCCGCCCAATCGAAAACCTTCTGAGACTTGCGCATTGTAAGTAACATTGTCATTAAGGTCGTAGCTCAATAAAACTCGCGGGTTAAACCCGTCTGATTCTGTTTCATCCACGACATTGTCCGCGCCCGAACCAAAAATACCACCTTGCGAAATCGTACGAGTCTCCTCATAATCATAAAAACGGCCACCCACTGTTAATTGCGTTCGTTCATTTATATCGTAACTAAATTCACCGAAAATACTGATCTGCTCTAACTCAAATGGAATATCTGAGTTGAATGGCGAATCTAATGGAAAACCATTCGCAAGTTGCGCAGAGTTTGCACCGACAGTATCAATTGCAAAACTGGACACATCGAAAAAGGCATCAAAGCCTGGTGTTGGCAAACGCTGAGTATAATCACGATCGGTATCCGAATAAAAAGCACCCGCTACCCAATTAAACGGCCCATCACCATTTGAGCTTAGTCTAAACTCATAGGTAAACTGAGAAAGTTCGGTTTCATCAAGCAAGTTTGAAGGAATTGCGTTGACCGCAGGATCCAAACCAAAGTCTTCCGATACACTGTGAGTCAAAGCACTCGCATCACGGCTCACCAGTATGTCTCGATCAGTAAACGACGTAATTGACGTCGCATCAAAACCGTCAAAACTATAAACAGCGGTTAAGTCTGCAATCACGATGTCATCTTCAAACGCTTCACGTGTTAACAAGAATTGCTCTCTTTCACCCAAGTCAACTCCGACCGCAGAACCCAGAAAATTAAACACATCCTCTCGGTTATTGCCATCCGTTTCAATGTTTTGCACGATCAAACGAGGGGTAAGAGTAAGCCTATCGTTAGGCTGATACGTCACTGCAAATCGGCCACCTGTTCGAGTGCCACTATTCACGTCGTCACCACCAGCGGGGCCAACCGCATCAATAAAACCACCGTACTCGGTGTGATAAACCACACCACGAAACGCAGCCTTACCATCTGCAAAAGGTGCATTAATATAGCCTTTGGCATGACCGCCGACTTCACCATCAGAGACAGAGTTAAGGTTCAATTCGAAAGCACCAGAGCTTTCTTCAAGATCGGGCTGATTGGTGATATATCGAATTGTGCCACCAATTGAGCCAGACCCAAACAGAGTGCCTTGTGGCCCACGCAATGTCTCAACTCGATTTAAATCGTAAAAATCAAGATCAGGCGTAAAAAGCGATAATGAAATAACTGACTCATCGACATAGATTCCTACCTGTTCTTTTACACCCGGCTGGTCTCGTACGATTTGACCAGCAGAAACGCCACGAATCGCAACCTGACTCTGGCCAGGGCCTAAATTTTGAATACTCAAACCCGATACATTACGAGAAATTTCTTCCAGAGTTGTTGCGCCAGCACGTTGAATATCATCTTGAGTCTGGGCATTAATTGAAAATGGTACATCTTGAATCGACAGTGTTCGCTTGGTTGCCGTCACGACTATCTCTTCTAGTACTCTGGTCTGCGCTTGAACGGTTACCGCAATACTCGCAGTAACCGCAAAAGCGACTAGTTTTGCTTTAATATTATTACTTCTCATTTTCTCTCCTCCAAAGGTGTAGTTACACTTTTATACGTTTATTTATTTTTATATTGTCGAGTAAATATTTTTTTACTTCTTATATAAATAATTATTGTAAAGATCAAAACAACAATAATCCATGCTATCACCAGATAATTATCTTGTCAGTAATTAATTTTTGATGAATCCTTAATTTAAAATCGATTATATAGAGTGCCTTGAAGCATGTTTTGCGTAAAATGACACTGGTTAATTTAGTCGCATCCATTCATTTATAAGCCAAATCTAACCGAAACCAAAAACCTAAACAAGAAGATCACCTTGCCTTTTAACCTTGGTTCTATCCCCCCTGCAAGTCAGAAAAAAGCTCTGTCACTTTAATTTATTTTAATCCTTTTTCTGTATACAAAATTATGAGCTATACTTTCAAAAGTTACCTGAACGAGCATATGGGTTAATTCAGCACTCATCCAGCCAGCTTCGACTTATTCAACCAATATCTATAATAAAAATAAAATGATGAAAAAACTTTGCAGCTATTTTGTACTATTAGTATTGATGTTTTCTGCTTCTGCCTCGGCGTCATGCCCTGCTGGAGAATCCGAGTCCAATGTCCAACTACAGATCCTAGGGTCCAGTGGTCCTCGTGCGGGGACTTCGGGAAGAGCTTCGAGCTCTTATCTGCTTTGGGTAGACGGAGTTGGACGAATCTTAATTGATGCGGGTGGCGGTACTAAGGTCACTTTCGAAAAATCAGGAGCAACCTTCAACGATATAGACTTACTTGCTCTAAGTCATTTTCACCCAGACCATGTATCAGAGCTACCTGCAATTTTTTGGCCACCGCCACGCCAACCTTTTAAAATCTCAGGACCTAACGCAGGCGGCAGCTTTCCGTCATTAGACGATTTCCTCGAAAACTTATTTGGCGAAGACGGTGCCTTTCAAATTCTTTCTCAGCACCTCAAATATGACGCAATAACAATCGATGCTAGCTCCGATAAAGCGGTTGAAGTATGGAGTGACGGCGATATATTAGTGCGAGGTAAAGGTGTTCCCCACAATGATGTGCCAGCGATTGGTTATCGAGTTGATGTTGGAGACCACAGCATTGCTTTCGCGAGCGATCAAAACGGCTCAGACCCTGAGTGGCTCGAATTAATTAAAGACGTAGATGTACTGGTGGTTCACTTCGGCACTGATGAAAGTCGTGATACTCATTTCCATGCCAAGCCTAGCGTATGGGGACAAATGGCTACTGATGCCAATGCTGGTCAAGTAATCGTCAGTCATATTACCAATGAAAGATCATTAGAGGCTAGCGTAGAGTTCTTGCAAAGCACCTACAGTGGGCCGGTTATCATTGCTGAAGATTTGATGTGTGCCGAAGTCCTCTAGGAGTCGCTTGCTTAACCTGATCAGGAAAAAAAATAGCAGCTAGATCGCTTCCATTGAAAATTAAATTTGTAGTTCTCAACGTGATTTTCTGATTGTAGAATAAATCAGGGGCCATATATATGGCCC
>JALZWI010000139.1 GCA_023299895.1 Arenicella sp.
AATCTTTGCTTTGGTGTAATTTCGATCGCGGTTATTCACCGCACTGAAACGGCTGCCATCGATTGCGATTAGAGACTCCGCAAACATATTCATCTGTTTGCACAACATCACGAATTGGCGGCAAACCAATTTGATCGCCAAGACATTATCTTTTCTGAAATTCGAGATGGTTTTAAAGTCTGGAGCAAGTCGTTCCAACAACCAGATTAGTTCAAGGTTACGATTGGCTTCTCGCTCTAACTTACGGCTCGACTGAACCTTATTGAGGTACCCATAAATATAAAGTTTGAGCATCGTTGACGGGTGATAAGCTGGCCGTCCAGTCGATTTGGGTTGAGCCGATTCAAAGCCTAGCTCAAATAAATTGAGTTCGTCTACAAAGGCATCAACAACCCTGACCGGGTTCTCTTCAGAAATGTATTCGTCAATTCGTTCAGGGAATAAGGTGGATTGTTCTCGATTCTCACCTTCAATAAAACGACTCATAAATTACTCCGCTAGATTGTTAGAGTAATTATACCTTTTGTATCGTTTTTACACAGTCTGAGTATACAACTGCCTGTGAGTTATTTCTACCTGAACGTCGGCTTTGAGTATGTTTTTGCCCGATCAAAAAGTCAATAACTGAGTACTCTTTGCCCTATGCTGACTCAAGTTGACATTACTGAATAAAGCTAAAAGCTTTGGCACGTACGACAATAAAAAGTGTTTCTTTGCCCGATAACTATAGATTTGATGTCTGTCTTGCAAGCAAAACAAGCTTCACCAGCGCGGCCATAGACTTGTAACTCTTGTTTAAAATAACCAGGCTTACCATCAACTTGCGAAAAGTCATTCAACGTCGTTCCACCAGCTTTAATGGCATTACTAAGAACGTCTTTGATTGATTCGCTAAGCCGCTGATAACGAGCTCTGCTTACCTTGCCCGATTGAATCGTCGGACGAATGCCGGCCATAAAAAGTGATTCACTCGCATAAATATTGCCAACACCAACAACGACCTTACCATCCATAATAAAATTTTTAACCGCGACTGATCTTTTGCGAGATTGCTGAAATAGCAACTCGCCAGTAAAGTCTTTGCTTAAGGGCTCTGGCCCCAGTGATGCCAGTAGTTTGTGCTCAGCAACATTATGGCTAGGGGCTATCCATAAACAACAGCCAAAACGACGCGGATCGTTATATCGTAATATGTTAGTCCTGTTGAGTTCAATATCGATATGGTCATGCTTACCCGCTTGGGTTCCAGCATCGAGAACTCGCAAGCTGCCGGACATACCCAGATGAAGCAATACCGTGCCACCTTGTGTGTGAATTAACAAATATTTAGCACGGCGCTCAACATAATTTATTGTCTGGCCTTCTAGCTTTACTAATTGCTTTTCAGGCACAGGCCAACGTAGCGAGGTATTTCTTACCACGAACTTACTAATGACTGCTTGATCTAAATAAGGCTTAACACCACGTAATGTGGTTTCAACCTCAGGGAGCTCAGGCATGACCGTTTAATTTAAGCGGGTTTCACTTCTTCTGATGCAGGGACAATTTCACCTTCTTGTGCAAGATTCTCAGCTGCTTGATCAGCCACATCGATCACATCGACAGAGCTTGCTAATTGCTCTACTGATGATTGCCCATTTGTTAACGCTTTTATACCGGCACGATAAAGCTGCAATGCTTTGCCGCTATCGTTCGAAGCTTCAAACACCTCGCCTAATACACTATAGGCTTGAGGCAACTGAGCTAAACTGATCGATACCTGTAAATGCTTTTTAGCAACGTCATAGTTTTTATCAGCTAAGGCAAAACGACCCGCAGCTAAATGTAATTCTGCATTTTCTGGTCGAGCTAATAACCAGCCTTCAACTTTACGAAACTGTTTAGCAGGTTTAGCGCTGGCTAAACCGCCATAGATATTAACCAGCTCATCACTCCAGTTATTTTTTAACGCGGAGCTAATTAATTTTTCAGGCGTGCTTGAATCACCTTTGCCAATTAACTCTTTAGCATAGATTGCTATATTGCTTGGTAGTTTCTTCTGCTGACTTGGTAATTGCTTCCAGGCTGTAGTAATATTTTCTGCCGAAATTAATGCATCAGCATAAATTTTATTTTGGATGTCTGATAATACTTCCACAGGTAAAGCTTTTTGCTTTTTAGCCGTTGCTAATATACCTTGCGCTGCAGACCAATCTTGAGATTCTTCATGGGTTTGCAATAACATTGCGGTATATTGTGGATTCTTTTTACCTTCTTCGCTTAAATCGTTTAAGGTTGCCAATGCTTGCTCAATTTGACCAGCACTCTGATGTAATTTAGCCTTGGTCAAACCAATCGCTAAGCGCTCTTTGGGCGCCGCTTCGTACGCGGCTTTTAAATATTCATCACGGCTAATCAAGCGGCCTTGTTCTTGAGCCGCTTGCGCTGCGGCAAGATAGTTGACATATGGAATGCCGCTGTGTGAAGATTTTTTTAATAAAAGATTTTCAGCTCGATGCCAATCGCCTTTAATCAACGACAAATAAGCTGCACCAAACTGTTGCTCCGCTTTATCATGATTACGCTGCCCGCGCCATTTGGCGAATGTCTTTGGTGAGCGCCAAACAGTGCGGAACAACCAGAATAAAAAATACAATACGACAACAACGCCAAACAATAAGAGAATAAAGCCTAAGACTTTTATCTCAATCAAATAACCGCCGATATACATTTTTACATAATTATCAGGATCAATTTTATCGATTTGTAAAACACCATAGCCAACTACTGCGGCAAGCAATAATTTGATTATCAATCCCATGTTTATTGCCCGCCTTTAACTGCTTGTAATGCTTCAAAAGATCCAGTAATTGTTGGTAATTCTACACTGATATTTTGTTCACGAATTTCATTGAGTTGAGTCAAAACGTTGGTGACTTCAGGGCTGTCAGTATCAAAATAATCTAGTAACCACTTACTAGCTGAGACAATGCTTTGTTGAAAAATAGCATCTTGCTCTTGCAGTAATGCCAGGTCCGCCTTAGCCAACATCAGTTGTAAGTTTTGATCCAAGAAGTATCGTTGATCTGGTGCCAATAATGGTTTTGGTGCTTCCTCGACTTGCTGTACTTGAATGGAACTTTTAATTTCAACCCACAACTCGGTTAGCTCAGCTCGCCAACCATCCTCTTGCTCTACACCTTCTTCACTCTTAAATTCAACCGCTGTTGCCTCTGGTTCGTTCTCTAATGGTAATGACGGAACATTAGCTGATATTGTATTTAACGAGGCTGACATGCCTTCGATATCAACAGACTGTAGGTTTTTTAATAATGCAATTTCTTCTGCTACCTTGACTCTCACCACACTGTAACGTGGATCAGTAATACTTTTTAGTTGCGCTGCTGCGACAGTTAATGCATTTAATGCAGAATCTGCATCCGCTGAAAACACTAAACTATTGTTTGCTAATTTCAATAACTGCGCAACTTCATCGACCACAAAGGCATTAGTTCCACTTTTCAAGTCATTATTAATGGTATCAACAGATTCCAGCAGTTGAGCCTGAGCCTTAACAAGCTGCTCTAATTTTTCGTCATACTCTATTAATTTTTTGTCTAGGGTGATTGTTGTCTGTTGCAAGCTGGCGTTTAGCTTATCTTCTGAAACAATTTTTGATTGCTGTTCTTGCAATCGACCTACGCTGTCGCCTATGCGGCTAACTTGGCCACCGATTTCGGTAATGCCAACAGCCAGACCTGATTCAGAACGGACATTCATGACTTGATCTTGATACCAACTTAAGCCAACACCTGCGAGAGCGGCTAAAGAAAATATAATTGCAAAAATAGCAGCGCTGTTACTTTGCTTTTTTACTTCGACAGGCACTGCAGGGGAATCTACCATAGTGGTTTTTGTTTCAGTAGCTGCCTTGGAAGCATCAGTTTGAGTTTTAGTCGTTGTTTTAGGCGCGGCAGAAGCATTTTTCGCAGAATCACTGGCAACTGTTTTCTTGCTAGCCTTTGTGGTTCTTTTTTTAGTTACTGGTACTTCTGCATCAGAGGTTGATTTTGGATCAGTCATATTTATCGCAACGAGTGAGTAATAACCGCAATCATTTGCGGTTTCTGGTAGCTTCAAGCATATTGAAGCTAATGAGATAAAATATTATCACATGCTCACAGTAGAGCCTATGACTAGCACGGTTTTTTTACCTTTATTGATACTTACGTTTTACTTCGATAAAGGCTTCATTTGCCTGAAAAAGCGATCATCATATGTTTATTAGAGGGCGATTGAGCAACTCTGATCTCATTTGTCCAGCCATGTTGTTTGGCCGTCATCGCTATTTGTTCACTACCAACGATTAATTTAGCATCCATGATTTGATCTGCATATTGAGTCATATGTGACAATATATTTATTGCGCTAATTGAGCTATGCAAAAATATGCCTTTAATCTTAGGGCTAAAATCTGTAGAAAACAACTCTTTGACTTGGTTAGCTAATGGCTTGGGCTCTACTTGCTGATAACACACCGCAGAGACAACCTCGGCGCCGCGCCTACGCATTTCTTGTGCGGGCCAATCGAGCCCATATTTACCTCTAACAATCAGTATTCTACGCCCAGTTAATTTATGTAATTGCTGTACTCGCAATAAAGCCTCAGCACCGTGACCACTGTCTGGAAATAACGCATCAATGCCATGCTGATAGAGCTCTTTAGCTGTCTCTGAACCAACTGCCATAACACGGATAGGTTTAAGCAGGCTAGACTGCTCTTCAATCATTGGCATACAAAACTCAACAGCATTCCTCGACACAAAAAGAATATCTGTGAATTGCTCAATATTAGCTAATAAATCAAGCGATTCTTTATCGTATATTGGCTCTATTGATAACGCCTCTATGTGCTGCGGCTTATAGTCTAAGGATTTCAACAAGCTGCGAGTATTGCCTAAATATTTTTCCTCTCTTGTCATAATAACCAAAGACTGTTCAAGCCTATTAAGTTCAGCTGGCTCACTGTAAAGTGAAGATAAAATCTCACCTGCGCCTTGTTTTAATAAATCCTTTGCCGCATCTTCACCCAGTTTAATGGCTCCTTCGATCGTCATACTTTCAACCAAACCCTCACTATATAAACATTTCGTGCCATCAACTCTTCCAACCATACCTCGAAAACGAATCTTACCTTTTTCAATTTCAGCAAAGCCTGCTATCGGCACTTGGCAACCACCTTCAAGCTGCGCATTCATCGCTCGCTCAGCTGCAATCGACAATGCACTGATTTGGCTATGCAGCGGTTTAATGAGTTCTTTAGTGACGTCGTCATCGCTACGGCACTCTATTCCTACTATTCCTTGGCCAACCGCGGGCAAACACAATTGTGGTGAAATATATTGTTTTATGCGATCAGCTAACTCAAGTCTAATTAAGCCAGCGGCGGCAAGAATAATGGCATCATAGTCACCATTATCGAGTTTTGCTAAGCGAGTATTTACGTTGCCGCGCAGCTCAATAAACTCTAAATCAGGAAACGAGTTTTTTAATTGAGAAATACGTCTGAGGCTCGACGTGCCAACTTTCGAACCTTTTGGCAATGCATAAAGGTTTTGATAGTGATTAGAAACAAACGCATCGCGAGCATCCTCCCTGTCACAAACAACTGCAATCTCTAACCCTTTTGGCAGGCTGACAGGTACGTCCTTCATCGAATGCACGGCGATATCAGTTTCTTTATTCAATAAAGAAACCTCAAGTTCTTTCAAAAACAAACCCTTACCACCAACAGTTGCTAGACTACGATCCAATAATTGATCACCCTTAGTGGTCATGCCGACGATTTCAACCGACAAACCTGGATGAACTTTTAATAACTCTTGCTCGATGTAGTTAGCTTGCCATAAAGCCAGCGGACTATTACGAGTTGCTATGCGTATTGACGACATTAATTCTAATATAATTGGTTAAATGTAATTGGTTAGAGCGTTAGATGTTACTTATTTATCAGTTACATGCATAGTATTTTTTGCGCTTCACTTCCAATCAATCAATAAGACTTCATCAAGGCTACTAAATCAACAAGATAAAACCCATAAAGAGGCTCGCTATAAAAACTCTGCTCGCGTTATAATCATGGGTCTGATTCGATAAATTCGATCTAACACCACTATGACAAATAACACGACTAAAAAAGCAACTAAAAAACCATGGGGCGGTCGCTTCTCTGAGCCAACGAATAAACTTGTTGAAGCTTTCACCGAGTCCATTAGCTTTGACGCTCGCCTTTATCGTCAAGATATAGAAGGCTCAATTGCGCACAGTAAAATGTTGGCAACTATAGGCGTACTGTCTGACGAAGAAGCAGCACAAATAGAACTTGGTTTAAATTCGATTCGCCAGCAGATCGATACTGGTGAGTTTGAGTGGTCTACTGAGCTGGAAGATGTTCATATGAATATTGAAGCTCGCCTTACCGATATGATTGGTGAAGCAGGTAAAAAACTTCATACAGGACGATCACGTAATGATCAAGTCGCCACCGATATTCGACTCTACATGCGTCAAGCTTGTGATGACACTATCGCCCTATGTCAAACCTTACAGTCGGCCATATTGAACAGTGCCACACAAGAGGTAGATACAATTTTACCTGGTTATACGCACTTACAAGTCGCACAGCCAATCAGTTTGGCGCATCATTTATTGGCTTGGAACGAAATGCTTGAACGTGATGTTGAACGATTTATCGACTGCCGTAAAAGAATTAATGTGATGCCGCTTGGCTCAGCTGCGTTAGCCGGTACGAGTTTTCCACTTAATCGTGATTTAACTTGTGGCTTACTTGGGTTTGACCGACCGAGCCGTAACTCACTAGATGCAGTCTCTGATCGAGACTTTTTGATTGAGTTCGCCGCCACATCAAGTATTTGTATGATGCACCTTTCGCGCATGTGTGAAGAAATTATTTTATGGGCTTCAGAAAGCTATAAATTTATTGATATCGGTGACGCCTTTTGTACTGGTTCTAGCATTATGCCGCAAAAGAAAAACCCTGATATCGCTGAAATTGTACGTGGCAAAAGTGCCCGTGTGATTGGTAATTTGCAAGCGTTGTTAGTGCTAATGAAATCACAGCCGCTGGCCTACAATCGTGACAACCAAGAAGACAAAGAACCGATCTTTGATACAGTAGACACAGTTACTACTTCTTTACAGGTCTTTGCTGCAATGATCCCAAGCATTAGTTTCAATCCAGAGAAGATGTACCAAGCGGCTTTGAAAGGGTACGCCACAGCAACTGATTTAGCTGAATACTTGGTGCGTTTGCAAGTACCGTTCAGAGACGCGCACGAAATTGTCGGCAATACTGTTCAATATGCCATTGCAGAAGGTAAAGCGCTATCGGACCTCAGCCTACATGAGCTGCAATCATTCGGCACCATGATCGAAGACAGCGTGTATGATGTATTAACGCTTGAAGGTTCGGTAAATTCACGTAACCATTTTGGTGGCACAGCCCCAGCACAAGTAAACCAAGCTTTGGCAGCAGCACAACAACGTTTAAAGAGTTAAAAAAGAGGAAACACCATGAACAAATTAATATTACTGGCCCTAGTTGGCTTAAACATTGCCGCTTGCGGCCAAAAAGGTCCGTTAATCGTTGACCAGCCTGTAGATACGGATGGTCAAATAATTAATGGCCAAGACATAGAAGGCACAGCTGGTGAAAATAGCACGGCGACTCGAATTGAACGCCAAATTGATGGGGAGCCATCGGTCATTTACAGATAGTTTTTTATCATACATAAATGCTTAATTTTGATTAAGTAAACGCCTTCTTTTATAAAACTAGTATGAATCATTTTAGCTATATCGATGGTCAACTGTGTGCTGAGCAAGTTCCTTTGATCCAGATCGCCAAACAGTTTGGTACGCCCTCTTACGTCTATTCGCGGGCCGCCTTTGAGCAACAATGGCAACAATTGGATACTGCTTTTGGCTCACACCACCACACTATCTGCTATGCCGTGAAGGCTAATAGCAACTTGGCGGTATTAAATTTACTGGCCAAGCTTGGTTCAGGATTTGATATCGTTTCAGAAGGAGAGCTGCGCCGTGTTTTATTAGCCGGCGGCGACCCTGCTAAAGTCGTTTTCTCAGGCGTAGCAAAAACTCGTGATGAAATCAGATTCGCGCTCAGTAATAAAATTCGCAGTATTAATATCGAATCGGTTGGTGAGTTAGAACGCGTTCAAGAAACAGCAAACAACATGGGTGTTACTGCGCCAATCGCTTTACGAGTTAATCCTGATGTCGATCCGCAAACACACCCTTATATCTCCACTGGAATGGAGAAAGCCAAATTTGGTATCACCATGGAAGCTGCTTTTGAGGCATACCAATTAGCACATGATATGCCAAATATTGAAGTTCATGGTATTGCTTGTCATATTGGTTCGCAAATTACCACGACTAACCCATTCAACGACGCGGTTGATAAAGTATTAGAGCTAGTAGTTCGTCTAGCCGATATTGGTATTACACTAAAACAACTCGACCTAGGTGGCGGCCTCGGCATAGATTATCAAGGCGAGGCACCTCCAAGCGCACAAGACTGGATCAGCACGCTGCTTGATAGCCTTGCCAGACACGATATCAATCTACC
>JALZWI010000140.1 GCA_023299895.1 Arenicella sp.
CTTACTAACGTTGATGCAAATCTGCCTGCAGCGGCTATAACTTAATTACTGCTGCCAAATATCCTTAAAGAAATAATCACCAAATCAGTGCAGCTGCACTTTTGCTGGACATGCTTATTCAAGCATTTCAAACACAGAAATAATTCTTTTGGCCAAATCCGCCATTGGGTGACCTTGATTCATCGCAGACTTTCTCATTTGCAAATAAGCATCTTCCTCGCTCAAATTTTTTTGTTTCATGATAATGCCTTTGGCACGCTCAATCAGTTTGCGTTCAGATAGCTTCTCTTTAGCCATCTGCAATTCAAAAATTAATGACTGCTGTTGTGCAAAACGCGCTATCGATAAATCAACCACAACCATTAACCTTTCCATACTCACTTCACCAACTAAATACGAACTAACACCTTCACAAACAATAGTTTTCACTACACTTCGGGTATATTGTTTAGCCACGACAATCACTGGAAGAGGACATCTTTCGTGTATCTGAGTTAACTGTTCTAAAATTATTTTTCCTAACACATCAACCGACAAAATCAACACATCTGGTTGCATGATATTCACCTTGGTATAGAGATCATCGATACCATGGCTTATTTCAAGAGTTGATGCCTCCAGGTCTTGAAGATTACCAACCAGGTCTTTGCTGCGCCCGCCTGTTAGTACATCAATCAGTAGTAACTTACGCACATCATCTTGTTGCATAGAACTCTCGAGCTTACTAAGAGAGTCCTCTAACTTGTTAGAAGCTTTTTGTTTAATTGGAGGTACTAACTGCGTAATTGTATTCATGCAAGATAACAAGCATGAAACGTGCCAATTTTATATTTGTTTTACTTTTTCTTTTTTTAGACTCATTTTAATATCTCAGCAACCCAATCAGGTACCGCCTGAGTGGCTTTTGCATACACAGCTTTATCGAACTCACTGGCAATATTTGATTGCTCTAAGTTTATCTCTAAACTATCAGCACCAGCCTGATTTGCGATCTGCACAAATCCGGCTGCTGGATAAACATTCCCCGACGTACCGATAGCGACAAATAAATCACAACGTTCTAGAGCTTTAACTGTCTCGTCCATGAACAAAGGCATCTCACCAAACCAAACGATATGTGGCCTTAGGTTACCTGCTTGATCACAACAATCGCACTTATCATCTACGTTTACGGAGTGCTCACACCTAAAAATTTGTCCGGTTTGACGGCAACGAATTTTAAGAATCTCACCGTGCATGTGAATCACATTTTCAGATCCAGCTTGCTCATGCAGATTATCAATATTTTGAGTGACTAAAGTTACATCGCCAGAAAAACTTTTAGCTAATTCAGCTAAAGCGAAATGCGCAGGGTTGGGCCCAATCTCATTGTCGAGAAGTGGCTGGCGACGCATATTATAAAAACGCTGTACTAATTGAGGATCTTTTTTAAAGGCGTCAGGTGTTGCCACATCTTCAATGCGATGCTCTTCCCATAAACCATCTGATGCTCTAAAGGTACGAATCCCAGACTCCGCAGAAATGCCAGCACCAGTTAAGATCACAATAGTTGAATACTCTCGCATGCAATTTTACTAATTATCAATTCAGTTAAGGTTAAGCCAAGGATTGTTAGAGTAGCGCTGAAGTTAACATTCCATCAGGAGAATTTTTATGAAGAATTTAACCACTTCCACACTACTGCTTACAGTCGGTATCGTCACCAGCATAGGGTTGATGCCCAACATTGCATCCGCAGAATCAAGCGTTCGTATCGATCTGCCTGGCATTAGCATTGGCTTGAATGACCGGCATTCTTCTGACCGTTACCGAAACAATAACCATCAACGCTATTACTTACCGACCTATCGGTCAAGCACAAATAAAACGTATCGAAATAGTAATCAATATTATTATCAATCAAATCAGCGTACTTACTCACCGAGCTACCAATCAGAGATTTGTCCTGAACCTGGTTACTCGCCCAATTACTATGATGGGCACGGCTGCACACAACATTATGATCACTACCACTGCGACTAACAAAATCATTGATGTTTAAATTTAATTCAAAATAACTAATTTGAAGGGACCAGTTATCAAGAGTCTGTGGGGCAGTAAGCTGCGTTACCCAAACTTTAGACCTTGTCTAAAGTTTGGGTAACGCAGTGTTATTTTTAATTCTGTTAGCATTTTTTCATTACTAATTTTGCGTGACTCACTTAAGTAAGACAACATACCGCTCGACAAAGTTTGTTTGGCCTCATGCATAGATATTTCAGGCGGTTCGGCCAACTTCAACTCTACAGCAGCCGCTTGTAGATACTCAGTAATTTTGCCAGGAGATCCATCTGTAACGTTATATATTTCACCTGTCACAGCAACTTGCATTGCAGTAATTGCCACACTGGCTAGATCATCCGCATGGATTCGGTTGGTATAACCACATTCATTTGCTGTTACAACAGGAATCCTCTGCTCAATCCTTTGTCTTGGAATACGGCTGCGTGCATAGATTCCCGGCACACGTAAAATCACATAATCAATACCTTGCGATTGACACCAACCTGACCATTGCTGCTCCGAATCTAAACGTCGCTTACCGCGCTCTGTAAGCGGTTTAGTGTCACTCTGTTCGGTGACCCATTCGCCAGAGTAATCACCGTACACGCCAGTCGTGCTGATCAATACCACTTTCTTTGGGGTAATTTTTTTGGCCGTTAAATCTGCTAATACCGTGCGGCTTCTCAAATCAAGTTCAGCTGATTTTTGCGGTGGCACTAAATAATAGCAACTGGACTGATCAAGCGATGATAGCGCAAAGTCTGATCGGTCAAAATCAGACCTGTCGACATTTATCTCCAAATCTAAGCACTTAAGATTACTGCCTTGCGATTGCACAATACCTAATATTGAAGCAGCTTGTTCGCCCGACTTTATTAATTGCGTGGCGATACGTCTACCAACATCACCACAGCCCATAATGGTGTGCCTGATATCAGTCACGGCGTAAATGATCGGAAACCGCAATCGGTGTAGGGTATCTGAGTACAATCGAATAACTAGAGCCGATAAACGTCACCACGGTGGCTAGCTGTACGAAGTAAACAGTTGCTGGATCTATTAATGCGCTTTGCAAAGCGACAAACACGATCAACAATGAAAACTCACTCATTTGCCCAAGACGGAAACCTGTTTCCCAACCAAGTTTATTGGTTTCAGAAACTTTACGAAGAGCAAACCGAAAAATCACTGGTTTAATGACCAACATAGCGCCGCCCAACAATATCGCTGGCAACCAAATACTATCCAGAGCGGTAATATTCAGTCCGGCACCTAGAGCAAAGAAGAACAATACTAAAAAGAAATCACGTAAGGGCTTTAAGCTCTCTGCGATAAACATAGCAATTGGGCTAGTCGCAATTGTAATGCCAGCAATAAAAGCACCTGTTTCATGTGAGAAGCCAATAAAATAGGCCAACTCAGCGATTCCCAAACACCAAGCCAATGCCAACAAAAACACATACTCTTGAATTCGGTCAAATTTAAAAAATAATTTTAACAAGACATAACGCTTTAGCAACCAAGCAACTCCAACTAAAGCGGGTAATAATATGACTAATTTTGCTAGTTCGAGCATGACGCTTTGCTCTGTTGATAGGGCCTGAAAACCTAACAGCACAATAATCGCAATCATATCTTGTAGTAGCAATACACTGACAATGACCTCACCGGTATGGCGATGATGTAGCACGGTCGTCGGCAATAACTTAAGACCAATAATCGTGCTTGAGAACATACAAGCAATGCCTACAACAACCGCATTGGTTAAATCAAAGCCGGCCAAGGTCGCCATTGCCCAGCCAACCGCAGCAAATACCACTGACGTCAATAACGTCACGATCATTGTCTGTTTAAGTAGCTCAAGTAACTTGCGAGGGCTCAAGTTCAGACCCAACAAAAATAACAAAAAGATAATACCAATATTTGAAATATCTTGAATTAGATCAGTATCCGTGACCCACTTAAGACCCCATGGACCTAGCACAACACCTAACAGGATATAACCAATAATCAAAGATTGCCGCGCAAACAAAGCCAATGTTGCAAACAAGGCTGCACCAACGAAAATTAAAAATAGAGAGAAAATCATGCCTTTAATACTACCTTAATTCTTAACCATGTGTTGTCGCTGACATTGGTTTACCTAATATTTCAAATAACATATTTAACATGCGTAGACTCAGTCCCCAAAGAATTTGTTGCTTATCTTGATTAATCAAAACAGCTGACATTCTCAAGTTTCGATCTTTGGGGTGATAAAATTTATGAGCGTTTTCAACATCATCAAGATAAGACAAAGGCAGCCAAACCAAATCTGCCACTTCATGATTTCCTTTTGGGGTTAAATTTCGATCAGGCTTGAATACAAAACACGAGATATGCAAACTGGACTTACTGCTTAAATTCTGACCATAAATATCATCTAATTGTCCGACATAGTCATCATCATTTAACTCAATCGCAACTTCTTCTGCTGTTTCTCGTATTGCAGTGGCTTTTTTTGATAAATCACTTGCCTCGACCTTACCGCCAGGAAAAGCCATTTGCCCTGACCATGGATCAGCATCATGTTTCGCTCTTTGCATTAACAGAAACTCTGTCCCATCGACACTATCTCGTAAAATAATAGCTATTGCGGCACAAAGTGTGCTT
Organism: Arenicella sp.; assembly: GCA_023299895.1. The sequence goes on from JALZWI010000140.1 coordinate 4,696, forward strand.
GGCTCGTGTTTAAGCTCAGGCTGATAGCAGTGAAGCAGGTCTAGGTCTTGCTCGGTGATAAACATTTACTAATAACAACTCTAATAATATAGTCTTGGTAGTTTAACAGCTATTAAAGAACTGTCGATAACAGTCAAAAACCGTTTCGTTAAATTCATCTACTGATAGAATAAGTTCTATAACAGCCAATAAAAAAATTATGTCCGACTTCTCACAACTAATACAAGCCGCTGCAATGCACCTGCGCACTCTAGAATCTCGTGTGATTGATACAGCCATTATTTTAGGGAGTGGCTTAGGTGATATCGCCCCTAGTCTAGAAAACTCAACTGAATTTTCTTATCAAGATATTCCTGGTATAACAGCAACCTCCGTCACAAGCCACCATGGTCGTATTAGCATTGGAGAAATTAATCAACGCTGTATTGCCGTCTGTCAAGGACGACACCATCTGTATGAAGGGTATAGCGCGCAACAAGTGGCAATGATGGTGTACCTACTCGGCCAACTTGGAACAAAAAAAATCATCATCACCAATGCTGCTGGTGCACTCAATACGAATTTTCGCCCGGGTGACATAATGTTGATCGAGGATCATATAAATTTTACTGGGCATAACCCTATCGTTGGACAAGGCGACGACCTAGGCAATCGTTTTACAGATATGTCACGAGCGTATTGTGCAGACCTATTATCAATAGCCGAACAAGCGATTGAAGGTCACCACATTAATTATCATAAAGGTGTTTATAGCGGTGTGATGGGGCCGTCTCTAGAAACATCTGCGGAGCGGAGAATGCTCGCTAAACTTGGTGGTGATGCTGTCGGTATGTCAACCATTATGGAAGTCATCGCCGCCAATCAATGTAATATGCAGGTGCTTGGGTTGTCTGCTATTACCAATATGGCTTTGGGAGACGACCAGCAACAAGTGGATACACTAGAAGACGTATTACGTCATGCCGCTATTGCAGGTGAAGGAATGAAAAAAATAATTGCTGCTATTCTTTAACCGCCGCTTCTTTATTAATAGCCGCAGTGCTTAAATGTCACAGCGCTTAAAAAAGCCTTCAGGTGATGAGGGCCTTCAGTCCAAGTAAGCTCCGCTTACGATTAAAGAGAACCTTCAGCCCAAGTAAGCTCCGCTTATGATTAAAGAGAGCCTTCAGCCCAAGTAAGCTCCGCTTATGATTAAAGAGA
>JALZWI010000141.1 GCA_023299895.1 Arenicella sp.
CCATTTTTAGCTAATAAATCAATTACTTGAGAAGCTTCCCCTAAAGTTCTTACGAACGGAATCATAATCTCAATATTGGTTAAGCCCATTTCGTCACGCACGTATTTAAGTGCCTTGCATTCCATTTCAAAGCAATCTTGCATACTAGGTGCGATATAGCGTGACGCTCCGCGAAAGCCTAGCATTGGGTTTTCTTCGTCGGGTTCATAATCATGACCGCCGACCATATGCGCATACTCGTTTGACTTAAAATCAGACAATCGCACGATCACACGTTTTGGCGCAAAGGCACAACCTAAAGTCGCGATACCTTCAGACAGCTTTTGCACGAAAAAATCAGTAGGGGAGTCATAACCTGCCATGTATTCATCAATTATAGATTTAACATCAATCGATTGCTTATCGTATTCGATCAAGGCTTTTGGGTGGACGCCGATCATACGGTTAATAATGAATTCAAGTCGCGCTAAGCCAATGCCTTCATGTGGTAATTGGGCAAAGGTAAATGCTCGGTCAGGGTTGCCGACGTTTTGCATAATCTTGAACGGAATTTCCGGCATTTTATCGATATTGGTGACATTTTTCTCAAAAGCCAATTCACCAGCATAGATATATCCTGTATCACCTTCGGCACAAGAAACAGTCACTGGGGCACCATCTTCTAATTTTTCAGTCGCGTCACCACAACCCACAATTGCGGCTACTCCAAGTTCACGCGCGATAATGGCTGCGTGACAAGTTCGGCCACCGCGATTAGTAATAATCGCTGCAGCGCGTTTCATTACTGGCTCCCAATCTGGGTCAGTCATGTCGGTCACTAATATGTCGCCATCTTGGACGATATTCATATCATCAATGCTGGCGACTTTGCGTACCTTACCAGTAGCTATGCGCTGGCCAATTGAGCGGCCTTCAGCGAGTATTGTAGTACCGGCTTCTTTTAGTTGGAAGCTGATCTTAACATTGGCATCTGCTTGACTGGCAACCGTCTCAGGTCGTGCTTGTACGATATAGAGCTGCTTGTCGTCACCGTCTTTGGCCCACTCAATATCCATTGGGCGACCATAATGTTTCTCAATAATTAAGGCTTGCTTGGCAAGCTCTTGTACGTCGACATCGCTGATGGAAAATTGCTTGCGTTCTTTAACATCAACGTCAACCGTATCAACTGATTTACCAGCGGTAGTGTCGCCTGAGTAAATCATCTTAATTAACTTACTGCCCAGTGTGCGACGTACAACAGCAGGGCGACCAGCACTTAGAGTAGGTTTGTGTACATAAAATTCGTCAGGGTTAACCGAGCCTTGAACGACGGTTTCTCCTAAGCCATAAGATGAGGTCACAAAGACCACATCATCAAAGCCTGATTCAGTATCAAGTGTAAACATAACCCCAGCAGAGCCTGTTTCGCTACGAACCATACGTTGAATGCCTGCTGATAATGCGACATTTTCATGTGCATAACCTTGGTGTACACGGTACGAAATAGCACGGTCATTAAACAACGAGGCAAACACTTCATGCACCGCATTTTTAACAGCATCATAGCCTTCAATATTGAGGAATGTTTCTTGTTGGCCAGCAAACGAGGCGTCAGGTAAGTCTTCAGCGGTAGCTGAAGAACGAACCGCGACTTTCAAATTCTCATTGCCATTCTGCATTTTAATAAATGCTTGTTGTAATGCCGTTTCAAAGTCGGCTTGAAACGGAGTTTCGATTATCCAGCGACGAATATCACCGCCGGCTGATGTTAGGTCATCAATGTTGTCGACATTCAATGTATCTAAGCGATCATTGATACGTTTATCTAAACCGTCAGTGGCTAAAAATTGGCGATAGGCATCGGCCGTAGTAGCAAAACCGTTTGGAACGGATACACCTAATGTGCTTAAATTGCCAATCATCTCACCGAGTGAGGCGTTTTTGCCGCCGACTTTTTCGACGTCATTTATGGTAAGCTGATCAAACTCAATAATGTATGTGTTCAAGGCGAAAACTCTCTAATCAAGGACTAAATTTGATGGAGAGCAATAATACCATGAAGTCATTATGTGAACACTAACTAGAATATTAGTATTAAACATTGATATAAGCAGCATTAATCATGAAAAGAAAAGTTTTTTTCTTATCGGATAGCACCGGTATGACAGCCGAAAACCTCGGCAAGAGTTTGTTAACTCAATTCCCAAACATACAGTTTGAGAGTGTCACCAAACCGTTTGTTGATACTCCCGAGAAGGCACAACGCATTGCGATTGAATTAAATAACGAAGTGCAGATTTCAGGCATACGCCCAATTGTCATCGATACGATTGTTAAAAACGAAGTCAGCGAAATATTTAAGAAAACAGATTGTTTCTATATTGATGTTTTTTCTACCTTTTTAGAGCCATTAGAAGGAGAGTTAGGAGTTAAATCAGCGCATACCGTTGGTCATCAGTCGATCTTTGAAGAAGGTACTCAGGTTGCTGACAGCGCCTATATGAAGCGTATGGAGGCAGTGCATTTTGCCTTAGCGAATGATGACGGCATGCAACTAAATCGTTATCACGAGGCAGATATCATTCTTATTGGCGTATCTCGTACCGGTAAAACACCGACCAGCGTTTATCTGGGTATGCAATTTGGTATTAAGGCCGCAAATTATCCACTGATACCTGATGACTTAGAACTGAATAAAATGCCTGATGCTTTGAAAGATCATACACGTAAATTATTTGGTTTAACCATACGCGCGTCTCGCTTAGCGGAAATTCGTAACGAGCGAAAACCCAATAGCACTTATGCAAGTTTACGTAATTGTGTGGACGAAATTCGATTAGCCGAAACCCTGTATAGACAATATCGTGTGCCCTATATTGATACCACGCAACTTTCGATTGAAGAAATTGCAGCTCGTATGTTAGAGCGTGCTGGCATTGAACGCCGTGTTGCAAGTCTTTAGTAAAACTTAAGTTCTAAAGCATGAATGATCTGCACTGGATGCAACGGGCACTTCAACTTGCCAAGCACGCCGAACAACAAGATGAAGTACCAGTCGGCGCAGTTCTCGTGTTGAATGGTGAGCTTATTGGCGAAGGCTCCAATGCACCAATATCCAACAGCGACGCAACCGCCCATGCTGAAATCCAAGCGATTAGAGCGGCTTGCCAGCATCAGAACAATTATCGATTACCGAACAGTACGCTCTACGTTACCTTAGAGCCTTGCAGTATGTGTGCCGGTGCAATTATCCATGCTCGAATTGCACGGGTAGTCATTGCCACGCAAGAACCACGTGCAGGTGCAGCAGGGTCGGCGCTGGATGTGTTGAATAATGACAAACTCAATCATCGTTGCGAGGTTGAATTTGGTCTGTGCGGTGAAGAAAGTGCGAACTTATTAAAAACGTTTTTTAAACGTCGTCGCTAGTTAAACCTAATCACTAAAACCGCTACGAATTTTTTCAGCGAACTCTTCTAGCCGAGACTGTTCTGCTATCTCACTAGCATGTTCGCGCATACTACCCCTAGAAGAAGGGATAATATGAAAGTGAATATGCGGCACAGTTTGGCCGGCGGCACTGCCGTTAAATTGAACCACTCTAATTCCTTCGGAATTTAAGCTTTTTTTGACGGCTGTTGCGACATATTTAACCTTGCAAATCAAATCAGCAACGGCTTCATCAGGTAAGTCAAACAAGGTTTCAGCAGCGACTTTGGGGATCACCAGAGTGTGTCCATCAACCTGTGGCATGATATCCATAAACGCCAGGGTTGAGTCATCTTCATAGACTTTGATACAAGGAATTTCCTCACGCAGTATTTTGGCAAAAATATTATTATCGTCGTACATGTTCGCTTTTGTGTTATTACTAATTACAGAAGATAGATAGTGTTGCATAAACTTAAAGATAACTAAACTCAAAGGGCTTTCTATTCCGCTCAGGGCTGTTTCAATCACTGGTGAAAAAGACCATAATGCTGTCTGACTAGAATCTTTAATTCAATTCAATGACAAAACCGAGAGAACATCGCTCATTACGTGATGCGTTTGGTCAATTTGCGACCGGCGTCACTGTAATCACGGCTAACACTCAGCAGGGCCTGCCGATTGGCATTACCGCCAATAGTTTTGCATCTGTTTCTTTAGAGCCGCCTTTAGTGTCTTGGTGCGTTGATAAGAATTCAACTCGATTTAAAGAGTTTATTGAGGCTGAATTTTTCACGATTAGTGTCCTCACCGCAGAGCAAGAAAAAATTTCAAATTTATTTGCACAACGCAGTTGGGATGAAAAAGTATTTGAAGATGTGGATTGGTTTAAGGGACTTAATGATGTGCCGCAAATACCTAATGTATCAGCTCGATTTCATTGTAAATCCGAACATGAATACGCAGGAGGTGATCACGTAATCATTGTCGGTGCCGTCTTAGAATATGAGTCGGACCCGCAAACGCCGCTACTGTTTTTTCAAGGTGCCTATCAATATTGAGACAGTCATTTTTCGATAACAGAATTCCTCCTCCTATCGTATTGTTAATCACAATACGCTTGATTTGGTTTGTGGCACAGTATGACAATACGTTGGATTCTCTTAATTTAGAAAATGTTAAGCAGTGGCGCTAGGCCGCAGGGGCATTGTTCACTCTATTGGGTTTGATGTTTCTTCAGTGATGTTGTTTTTTAAATCAAAAACAACCATCAACCCACTAAACCCAAGTTCCAGTAAAAAAATTGGTGATTAAGGGCTTTTTTAAAATCAGTCGTAACCCGATGTGTTTGGGGATGTTGCTAATCAGTCTTGGTGTGGTTTGTTATTTCGCTAGCTCCATCAGTTTGTTAGTGCTCGTAGGTTTTGTTATCTATATCACTCGCTTTCAAATCATCCCTGAAGAACGTGCTCTTAATTCCATATTTGGCAATGAGTTTAGCGCCTACAAAAAATAGGTTCGGCGTTGGTTGTAAGCTAACTTACGGTTTGGTGTTACGCAGGATAAAGTGGGGCTAGTTCACCCGCTAAAGGTTGTTGCTTTTTATTCGCCATCTTAAATTCCTCTCGTAAATCATCTATTTGAGCGATAAGTTGCTCGGTATTGATTGCCTCGCCATTACTGTAGATAACTTTATCTAACTGATTTAATTCTGACTTGAGTGTTGGAGAGTTAGATAAACTGGAAACCATATCAATATTTAGAATTGTTTCATTAGGCATTGCTGATCGCGCCCATGTTAGTAGCTGCTTGCGAATAACTCTCGCGTCCCCACCTTTTAAGCTGTGTTGAAATTGATCCCAGGCGCCGCTTTCATTCAAGCCAGTGTCATTGGTGGTTAGTTCTTGTTTGACTGCCACGACTCCTCGGTTACGCAAAAAGTAAAACTGTAATAAGCAAATCAAAGCAAGGCAGATAGTCGCTAATTGCCACCACCAATTATTTGTATTGGTTAGCGATGAATTCGGTGTGGATTGATTAAGTTGAGCCGTGTTGGGCGCTGAATTTGCTGAAAAATTTTGTGTGCTTTGCTCTTGTGATATTTCGCCAATTGCCGGCAACACCATTAATATTTGGGCAGGTAATACCGCTTCACGCCATTGGTCCGTCAGATTGTCCCACCAACTTATTCGTTGCTCGGCTAAGATCAATTCGCCACTTGCCGATGGCACGATGGCCTCAGATTCAATACGCACACCAACCAAGCCTTGTGCAGACTTTGTATTCTCA
>JALZWI010000142.1 GCA_023299895.1 Arenicella sp.
TTATTTACCAATGCAAAAGCCACTGAATATTTCTCCAAGTAAATCATCCGCGGTAAATGCACCGGTGATTTCATTCAAGGCATTTTGTGCTTGTAGTAGTTCATCTGCGAGTAATTCTCCAGCGCGATGATCCTGTAATTGTTGATAACCGCGTTGTACTGATTCTCGAGCCGACTCGAGTGCCGTTAGGTGGCGACGGCGCGCAGTAAAGACTGTTTCATTGTCTTGGCTATAGCCTGCTAGCTTTTTTATATGTTCTTTCAGTTCGTTAATGCCTTTTCCTTGGGTTGCTGATATCTGTAGACCAGCTAACTCTTCTGATAGTGTTAACGAAGACTGTAGCAAATCTACCTTGTTATAAACACGGCTGGTGTGATTGACGCTGCTTGGTAATTCTTGTTCTTCAGGCCCAGTCGCATCAATTATATACAAAACATGGTCAGCTACTTCCATTGCTTTGCGTGCTCTTTCAATACCGATTTTTTCCACCGTATCGTCACTGTCACGTAAGCCCGCTGTATCAACTATATGTACTGGCAAACCGTCTATATCGATGGTTTCAGTCACTGTGTCCCGAGTAGTACCTGGGATATCAGTAACAATCGCTGTTTCATGGCCCGTAAGCGCATTCAACAAGCTGGATTTTCCGGCATTCGGTTTACCCGCCAACACGAGGCGTAAGCCATTACGTAAAATTCGACCTTGGCCTGCTTGTTGTATGGTTTTGTCTAGACTTTGCTGTAATACTTCAACACTATTACTGACTGTTTCATCAGCTAGAAAATCTATTTCTTCTTCAGGAAAATCTATTGCCGCTTCGACGTACATCCGCAGATGAATTAACTCGGCTAACAAGGTGTGAACTTTTTCTGAAAACTCGCCTTGCAAAGAGCGCATCGCACCTTTAGCCGCTTCAGCAGTGCTGCTGTCAATTAAATCAGCAATGGCTTCGGCTTGTGCTAAATCAATTTTGTCGTTCAAAAATGCACGTTCAGAAAACTCGCCCGCGCGGGCCGGACGTGCGCCCAAACGTACTACTTCTTTCATTAATAAATCTTGAATTACAGGCCCGCCATGGCCTTGTAGCTCAACCACATCTTCTCCGGTGAAAGAGTTTGGTCCCGCAAAATAAATAGCTAGGCCTGTGTCTATTGTTTGCTGATGCTGATCTTTAAAATGCGCATAGACTGCACTGCGGGTTGGGAGTTCTTTTTGCGTTACTGAGGCAGCAATTTCTAATGCTCGAGCTCCAGAAAGTCGAATTATACCAACACCACCCTTGCCGGGTGGTGTCGCAATTGCTGCAATTGTATCTGCGGTCAAATTAGCAGTACCCTAGGTCGCCTTGGCTTCCGCTTTAGCTTGTTGACGATAAATGTGCCATTGTTGCGCCATCGTTAAGATATTGTTTACCACCCAATAAAGCACCAAGCCTTGTGGGAAAGTAATAAATAATATGGTCAGACCAAGCGGCATGATCATCATTACTTTTTTCTGGATTTCATCCATTGGTGCTGGGTTCAGTTTCGTTTGCAGGAACATAGAAATGCCGTACAAAACTGGCAACACATAGTATGGATCTGGCGCAGACAAGTCTTGCCACCAAAGTGCAAACGGTGCATGACGCATTTCAACGCTTTCTAATAACACCCAATACAGGGCTAGAAACACTGGAATTTGAATTAAAATCGGCAAACAACCACCAGCCGGGTTAATCTTCTCTTTTTTATAGAGTGCCATCATCTCCATTTGGAACTTCTGCTTGTCGTCTTTATAACGCTCTTTTAAGGTTTTCATCCTTGGTTGCATTTTTTTCATTGCGGCCATCGAACGAAAACTTGCAGCAGACAAGGGATAGAATGCCAGCTTAATTAAAAAGGTTAAGATAATAATAGCCCAACCCCAGTTATTGATAATGCTATTGATAAAACTCAAAGCAATAAACAATGGGTCTGCAATAAAGGTCATAAAGCCATAATCAACCGTCAATGCTAAACCTTCTTTGTTACTGTCTTTTTCTAGAGCTTTTAAACGCTTTTGTTCTTTGGGACCAACATATACTTTTGCGCCAATATTGCCGGTTTGATTGGCCCCGATAGTGACAGGCACAAGCGTTTTATAGCCAGCTCTGTAATTAGGGTTGGCAACACCCGTGTTAACACCCGTGTAAAGCTCTTTTTCTGTACCGCTTTCCGGTATCCAAGCTGCCACAAAATAATGTTGCAACATCGCAACCCAGCCATTGTCAGTTTTTAATGCGAGTGGTTGTTCTCTAATATCATCAAAGTCGATTTTTTCATATTTCTCTTCATGCGTATAAATAGCGGCGCCTGTATAGCTTGGCAAACGACCAAAGCTACCACCCGAGTCTGGTGGTACAGAGCGGCTGAATTGAGCATACAAATAACCATTCCACGGCGTAGCTGTTTGATTGCTGACTTGGTAGTCAATATCAATAACGTAGCTATCCTTAGTAAAGGTTAATGTTTTTATGTAGACAACACCATCTTCAGAAACCCAACGTAGAGGTACTTTTATTTGTTCCGCGCCAACTAAATCATAATTTTTTTGGTTAGAGATATATTTTGTTTTAACATGGTTTGGCGCATCTTGACCCGCGACCAATAAACCATCTTCAGCTATAAACGTTTCAAGGCCTGTTCTTTTAATCAAAGGAAACCCTTTGCCTGGTTCCTCTAGCGATATCGGTTCTTGCAACAATTCAACGCTTTCTATCACGCCACCAAAAGTGTTAATTTTAGCAACCACTAAATCAGTTGTTACTGTAATTAAATCTTCTGGCTCAGACAATGGCGTATCTGAAATTACTGTTGGCGCAGCTGATGCGGCGACATTATTTGGGGTGCTCGGTACGGCACTTGGGTCGTTAACTATATTATTAGCAACTGGAACACCTTGGCCAGCTCCAAGACTGCTAACTTGACTGCTTGTCTGAGCTGCTGGCGGTGGCGCAGTAAATTCTATCCACTTCATGTATAGAACAACACTAACTGCCATTAAGGCCATGAATAAAAATGGGCGCTGATTTTCCATAGTGTTTTCCGTTAGCTCTTACTTTTAGTGTCTAGCGTATTGTTTTGAAGGTAACTAATTTTGGGTTTTTCTGAAGACGGCGAAACTGGATCAAAGCCATGCCCGCCCCATGGATGACATTTACAAATACGTTTTGCGGTCATCACAGCGGCCGTTAACACATCATGTTGATCAAGTGCTTGCTTGGCATAATCTGAACAGGTAGGCACAAAACGACACCGATTGCCTAACCAGGGGCTTACCACCATGTGATAGACACTGATCAGTTTTTTCAAGATTATAGCCACGCGATTTGTTCAGAATATTACTATTGTTAATTAAGCATCATAAGGGTGATTTACCGAATACCAACGTTGCCATTTAAGTATTTTCTGCCACAACTGCTCAAGACTTTGTTGGCGTTGTGTATCACTTGCTTTTGCGCAGCTTGGTTTGGCTGTTATAACCAAATCAGCGGCAAGTAAGGACTCGCAATGATGACGATAAAATTCTTTTACTTGTCGCTTAATGCGGTTGCGGGCAACCGCTTGCTTAGCAACTTTTTTTGAAACAGTAACACCAAGCCTTGATGCTGATCCTTCACCCAACTCGTGGGCTAATACATTAAAAGTAAAGTAATCACTGCCACCCCATTGCTTGCTCTGATAAACATGCTTAAATTCACTGGGGGCCCTAAGACGTTGCGCACGTGATAATAAATTACCAACGGTATTCGTCGAAGGGCTTTTTTTGGAGCTCAAATTGTATTTTTTCTTTTCTTAAATCTGCGCAGCCTATTTGATTCTCATAGCCTGGTTTAGATAGCCTGGTTTAGATAGCCTGGTTTAATTAGCCTGGTTTAATTAGCCTGGTTTATCAAAAAAGATTATTCTAATTTAAGCAGTCAGAACAGCTCGCCCTTTCGCGCGACGAGCATTAATAATTGCGCGACCACTTTTTGTGGCCATGCGAGCACGAAAACCATGTGTACGTTTGCGTTTGATTTGGCTTGGTTGAAAGGTGCGTTTCATTGTTCTATACCTGTAATTTTTACTAATATTTCATGTTGTGGTGACCAAATATTAACCCTTAGGTCAAAAAGTGTTTATCAGTCACATAACTATTTAACGATATGGTTAATGCCAATCATTAAAACGGGTTGCAAAGGTACTGATTTTGTTGGTCTGAGTCAACCAATTAAAGTAATTCTTTGGTTCTTTTGATCAATACTGACAGAGCTAATTGATGGCATTTTTAGGCTTGTTTTTGACTCACTTTACTGTATTTTTCTTATTGCTTTATATAATAAAGATTTGTTTAATAAAAAAGCATCAAAAGTATTTTCAAAAAAGGTCGACCAGCGGTATATTGTCTGGCCGGCGTTTTGTCTGCGTCTTTAAATTAGAGTGTTATTTTGGAAAATCTGGTCCTTTGGGATAAATGTTTAGAAAAATTAGAAAACGAAATCGATCAACACGATTTCAATATGTGGGTGCGCCCTCTAAATGCGGTTAATGATCCCAATCGTTTTCTTCTACATGCTCCTAACCGCTTCGTTAAAGACTGGCTAAGCGATAACTTATTAGAACAGCTTTGTGGCGCAATTAAACATTTTTGTGGTGAAGAAAAGCCTATCAGTATAGAGCTCAACAACGCCCATGTGCCTCAGATTGTAGATTTTCCAACTCCACAGCAGGCGCTCGTTAATGCTGACACAGATCAACATAAACAGTTTGGCACCAATGCACTGAATAGTGTTTTTACCTTTGAGCATCATATCGAGGGTAAATCTAACCAAATTGCCAGAGCAGCAACAAAGCAGGTTAGCGAAAACCCCGGATCTGCTTATAACCCGTTATTTATTTATGGTGGTGTTGGTTTAGGAAAAACCCATTTAATGCATGCGGCCGGTAATTTGATAAAACAAAACAAGCTTAATGCACGTGTTGCCTATGTCCATTCGGAGCGCTTTGTATCAGACATGGTTAAATCTATTCAAATGGGTGAAATGGAAAAATTCAAAAAATATTATCGCTCATTAGACGCCTTGCTAATTGATGATATTCAGTTTTTTGCAGGTAAAAGCCAATCTCAAGAAGAATTTTTTCATACATTCAACACTTTACTTGAATCGGGCAGTCAAATAATCCTAACCAGCGATAAATATCCCAAAGAAATCAATAAGTTAGAAGAAAGACTTACTTCTCGTTTCGAAAGTGGGTTAACCGTAAGAATTGATCCGCCAGAGTTAGAAACTCGTGTTGCGATATTGAAGAACAAGGCGAGCAAGAATAATATTGAACTAAATGATGAGGTTGCTTTTTTAGTAGCTCGTAAAATCCGCTCCAATGTTCGTGAACTTGAAGGCGCACTACATCGATTGGTCGCTAGCGCTCGATTTACTAATCGTGAGATTGATCTTGACCTTGCCAAAGACACCTTACAGGATTTAACGCTTTTTCAAGAACGAAAAATTTCGATCGAAAACATACAAAGAACAGTAGCGGACTATTACAGTATTCGCGTTTCAGATTTAAAATCAAAAAGACGAACGCGGCAAATCGCTCGACCTCGTCAAGTCGCTATGGCCCTTGCTAAAGAGTTAACGAATTTAAGTTTGCCGGATATCGGTGATGCCTTTGGCGGGCGTGACCACACTACCGTAATTCATGCCTGTAAGAAGGTTGATGAGCTCGCAAAAATTGATGCAAAAATTAACGATGACTATAAAAGTCTACAAAAGATTTTATCTGTTTGACTTGGCTTGTGGATAACTTCTGTATAAATACGGTATCATTTAAGAGTAAGTGTTATCCACAATCTATTAACAGTTTAAACGGTAAATGCAACGGCACTTACCAACACCAAAAAAATATGTAAGCTTTTGATTTTTATAAAAAATTAGTGGTTACCCTAGTTATCTACAGGGCTAATAATAACTAAAATAACTATATATAAAAAAATATGAATATAAATATACTTAAAGAAACTCTCGAACAGCCACTATCACAAATAGTTGGTGTAGTAGAAAAAAGACAAACATTACCAATATTAGGAAATGTCTTTTTAGATCTGGTTGATAATAAGTTAACGATGGTAGGTTCTGATTTAGAAACTGAAATTACAACTAGAATTGACAATGTTTCTGGTACAAACGGTAAAACAACCGTTTCTGCTCGTAAGTTATTTGATATTTGTCGTTCATTACCCGCAGAATCAACATTATCATTAGAAGTTGAAGAAGGTAATAAAATGGTGGTTAAGGCAGGTAAAAGTCGTTTTACCTTACAAACCTTAAGCTCTACAGATTTTCCAAGATTAGAAGAAACAAATTGGAAACATAATTTACGTTTATCACAAAAACAATTAAGCCAGTTGCTAACACGAACATCATTTTCTATGGCGCAACAAGATGTTCGTTACTTTTTAAATGGTCTATTAATTGAAATTCGAAGTGATCAAATTTTATCAGTAGCGACTGATGGTCATCGTTTAGCAAAAACACAATTAGCGCTGAGTAATCCTGATATAGAATTAGTACAAAGCATTGTGCCGCGTAAAGCTGTATTGGAAATATCAAAATTTTTAGATGCTACTAGCGATGATTTAGTTAGTTTTAAGTTGAATTCAAGCCATATTTTGGTTGAATCAGGAAACTTTACCTTTATTTCTAAGCTTATAGATGGTCGTTTCCCTGATTATGAAAAAGTAATCCCAGCAAATTTAGATAAACATGTTTTAATTGATAGAGCTAATCTGATTGATATTTTAAGTAGAGCGGCAATATTAAGTAATGAGAAATTCAGAGGAGTCTCATTGGCTGTTTCTCACAACACGTTGAAAGTGGCTTCTCACAATCCAGATCAAGAACATGCAAGTGATGAAATGGAAATAGTATACTCAGAGGATGAAATTGAGATTGGTTTTAATGTTAATTATTTAATGGAAGCGCTTAAAGCATGTGACTCAAAAACAATTGATTTAGGACTGCTTGATCCAAATACAAGTTGTACTTTTCATGCGGCTGATAACGCTGAAACCTTATATTTAATTATGCCAATGCGTTTATAGGATGAAATTGTTCCACGTGGAACAATAAAAAAAATAAAATCAACTAGAGCATGTTCCACGTGGAACATGCTTTTTTTATGGTTGTTTGATGTCTTAATTAGCAAGCGTTTTTCTACTGCATGATGTGTGATTGTTAGTGTCCTAAAGACTGAAATTTGCTATACTTTTGATGTCGATTTTCAGCTCTATAAGGCGTAAAAAATAATGAGTTACGATTCCAGTAGTATTAAAGTTTTAAAGGGTTTAGACGCGGTTAGAAAGCGTCCAGGGATGTATATTGGTGATACCGATGACGGCAGTGGTTTGCATCATATGGTCTTTGAGGTAGTTGATAACTCAATAGATGAAGCTCTTGCTGGCCATTGTACTGGAGTTAATGTGGTTATTAATCAAGATAACTCAATCTCTGTCTGGGATGACGGCCGTGGTATACCTGTTGGTATCTTAGAAGATGAGGGGAAATCAGCAGCAGAAGTAATTATGACTGTATTGCATGCAGGTGGTAAATTCGATTCAAATTCTTATAAAGTATCCGGTGGTTTACATGGAGTAGGTGTATCGGTTGTTAATGCTCTCTCAGATTGGTTAAAACTCGAAATTAGTCGCGATGGGAAATTATATTTTCAGGAATACCATTTAGGCGATCCTATCGCTGATTTAAAACAGGTAGGAGAAACAGATAAAACGGGTACTAAAATTACATTTAAACCCAGCCCTGAAATTTTCACAATTATCGAATACTCATACGATATATTAGCTAAGAGACTACGTGAGCTATCGTTTTTGAATTCTGGTGTTCGGGTTGAACTTACAGACGAACGCAGCAAGCAAAATGAAGTGTTTCAATACGAGGGCGGGATTACTGCTTTTGTAGCACATTTGAATAAAATGAAAACGCCTCTTAACGAGGAAATAATTACTGTTACCGGGGAAAAAGATGGTGTAACAGTAGAAGTCGCTTTACAGTGGAACGACTCATATAAAGAAAATATTTTTTGCTATACGAATAACATTCCTCAACGTGATGGCGGAGCACATTTATCAGGTTTCAGAGGGGCATTAACTCGAACCTTGAATGCTTATATTGAAGAATCAGGTCTAGCCAAAAAAGAAAAAGTTAGTGTTAGTGGCGATGACTCAAGAGAAGGGTTAACAGCGGTACTATCAGTAAAAGTACCAGACCCTAAATTTTCGTCACAAACCAAAGATAAGTTAGTGTCGTCAGAAGTTAAAGGTGTAGTTGAATCAGTTGTAAATGAAAAGCTATCTGAATTCTTATTAGAGCACCCAGCTGATGGTAAACGTATTGCCGAGAAGATCGTTGACGCAGCTAGAGCGCGTGATGCTGCCCGTAAAGCACGTGAAATGACACGTAGGAAAGGTGCACTTGATTTAGGTGGCCTACCGGGCAAATTAGCGGACTGTCAGGAAAAAGATCCAGCACTTTCAGAAATTTACCTGGTGGAGGGTGATTCAGCTGGAGGATCAGCAAAACAAGCAAGAGACCGTAAGTTTCAAGCAATCTTACCGCTTAAAGGTAAAATCTTAAACGTTGAAAAAGCGCGCTTTGATAAAATGCTTACCTCAGATGAAATAACCATATTAATTACCGCATTAGGCGCGGGGATTGGTAAGGATGAGTTTAATATAGAAAAACTACGTTACCATCGCATTATTATCATGACCGATGCGGATGTAGATGGTTCGCACATAAGAACATTATTATTAACGTTCTTTTATCGTCAAATGCCAGAATTGATTGAGCGAGGCTATATTTATATTGCTCAACCACCTTTGTATAAATTAGGTCAAGGTAAATCACAACGTTACGTTAAAGATGACGCAGAGTTTGAGGCACATTTACTTGAATTAGCAATGCAGAACGCTGAAGTTGTTAACGTGAAAACAAATAGTTCAGTCAGCGGAGATGACTTATCTACTCTGTGTCGAGAGTATTTGTCTGTTGAAAAAACAATCAATCGTTTGAGTATTGATTATGATCCAGTGATACTAAAAGCATTGATTGATCACTCCGTTGATGACAAGAATTTGAATGACGATATTGTTCAAACCATTCAAGAAAGTTTGAACGAGCAAGGTTATGAATTGCCACATTATGAGTTGTCAGTTATCAAAAATGGTTCAGTAAAGCTCAATATTTCTAAACGTCTACATGGAACGGTAACAGACACAGAGTTTGGTAATCAGTTTTGGTCTTCGCCGGAATACACATCTATTAAAACACTGTCGGATAAACTACAGTCATTATTAGGCGACGAAATTTTAGTTAAGCGTGGTGAAAAAGAACATCAATGTAATGAGTTTTCTGATGCGCTGGAATGGTTAATGTCGATGGCAAAAAAGGGTATCAATGTGCAACGGTACAAAGGTCTGGGTGAAATGAATCCTGATCAACTTTGGGAGACAACGATGGACCCAACGGTTAGAAGATTATTGAAAGTGGTTATTGAAGATGATGTTTCTTCAGATAATACTTTCACCGTATTAATGGGGGATCAAGTTGAACCAAGAAGAGAATTCATTGAAAAAAACGCCTTCACAGTTAATAACCTCGATGTTTAATAAAACTAACAAAAACAATAACTTATAAACAAAAAAGCGCTAAAACCATTTGGTTTTAGCGCTGTCTCGTCAATCTTTTTTTTAAAGCAGCCCAACAGGCTTACTTAGACAACAAAAAGGCATCGTTTTTAAAGGACAAAAAAACGAAACCTTTTAAAATTTCAGG
>JALZWI010000143.1 GCA_023299895.1 Arenicella sp.
CGTGAAAAACTTGATAAAGACCGTTTCCGCAAAGGCTTAGGTGGTGTTATCGAAGCTTATGAACAAGTAGCATTAAGACTGGGTATTGAGCTTTAATTAGCCTAGGTCTCTGTAGTAACGAGTTAAATTTAACGTTTAAATAACAATTGCTGTGCTCGTATTGGCGCAGTATGTCAGGATTCATTAATGTTGCGATTACGCGGTAGTCAGGCTTATTCAGACTTTCGAATTAATAAGTTATTAAGTGCAGTACAGCTTCACTTTAAGTCAATAAAGAGCATTCATACCCAGTATCAACACCTAGTTAAATTGGTAGATGGCCATGATGACTTAGATTCAACTGAACAAGATAAACTAGAGCAATTACTAACTTACGGGCCAGTGCTTGACGATGCACTACTCAGTGACATCATTGCAAACCAAGATATTCAACGCTTTTATACAATCCCGCGTTTGGGCACTATTTCACCTTGGTCAACTAAAGCGACAGACATTGCACAACACTGCGGCTTGGATAAAGTTATTCGTATTGAACGTGGCATTGCTTTTTATATAAAGAGCGAAGAACCTTTAAACCAGCATACAATGTCCGAATTGGCTGAGTTTTTACACGACCCAATGACAGAATCGGTGGTGATGGCGTTAGCCGATGCGCAAGACTTATTTCAGTCACAATTACCGCAAGCACTCTTTGAGGTGCCACTGTTAAGTGAAGGTGTTACCGCTTTACAAACAGCCAATCAGGATTTAGGCTTAGCCTTGTCTGAACAAGAGGTCGAGTATCTCAGAGAGCAATATCAGAAGCTAAACATTAACCCAACCGATGTTGAGTTAATGATGTTCGCGCAAGTTAATTCAGAGCATTGCCGACATAAAATCTTTAATGCGTCATGGATTGTTGACGGTGAAACAAAAGAATATTCATTGTTTCGTATGATTCGCGAAACGCACAGACTCAACCCGCAAGGTACCTTGGTTGCTTACTCGGATAACTCATCGGTATTGGTGGGCTCTCAAGGCGAACGCTTTTTCGCTGACCCCAAAACGAATGAATATCAGTCCCATCAAGAAGGTGTGCATATTCTTTGTAAAGTTGAAACGCACAACCACCCAACGGCTATTTCACCATTTCCTGGTGCGGCAACTGGTTCAGGTGGTGAAATCCGTGACGAAGGCGCGACTGGTCGAGGCTCTAAACCCAAAGCTGGTTTAAGTGGTTTTTCTGTTTCAAATTTACGCCTACCGGACATGCCTCAGCCCTGGGAAGGGACCGAATCAAAACCAAAGCGTATCGCGACGCCTTTACAAATAATGCTCGAAGGGCCAATTGGCTCTGCGGCATTTAATAATGAATTTGGTCGCCCCAATATTACAGGTTATTTTCGTACCTATGAACAAGCGATCAGTCATGCCAAAGATATTCGTGGTTATCACAAACCAATCATGTTGGCCGGTGGTTTAGGCAATATTCGTGATCAACACGTTAAAAAGAACATTATCCCTGACGGCTCTTATATCGTCGTGTTAGGTGGGCCAGCCATGTTGATTGGTCTGGGTGGTGGCGCTGCTTCTAGTGTTGCTTCTGGGCAGAGCTCCGAAAAATTAGATTTTGCCTCAGTACAACGCGGCAACCCTGAAATGCAACGTCGTTGCCAAGAAGTCATTGATGCTTGTTGGGCGATGGGTCAAGACAACCCAATTATTTCAATACACGATATTGGCGCTGGCGGTTTGTGTAATGCCTTGCCTGAACTGGTTGGTGATGCGGGCCGAGGTGGCAAGTTTAACTTACGTGAAGTGTTGAACGACGAACCCGGCATGACCCCAATGCAGATTTGGTGTAACGAAGCTCAAGAGCGTTATACCTTAGCCGTTGCACCAGAGCGAATTAATGAATTTATCGCCATTTGTGAACGTGAACGGAGTCTGTTCTGTGTGGTCGGCACAGCCACCGAAGATGAAGTGTTAGTGCTTGAAGATCAGCACTTTCAAGATTCTAATTCTGACCGTGAGAAAATACCAATCAACCTACCAATGGCAACCTTGTTTGCCAATCCACCTAAAATGCTACGCGACGTAAAGAGCGTCGATCGTCAAGCACCTGAACTGGATTTCGCCGGTGTTGAGTTGGCTGAGGCACTTGATCGTGTTTTATCATTGCCGACAGTGGCTGATAAAACATTTTTAATTAGTATCGGTGACCGCAGTGTTACCGGCATGATCGTCCGCGATCAAATGGTTGGCCCATGGCAAGTGCCAGTAGCAGATGTGGCCGTGACTACCACGGCCTATACTGGAATAACTGGTGAAGCAATGTCGGTTGGTGAGCGTACGCCATTAGCGTCAGTAAATGCGCCAGCAAGTGGCCGTATGGCGATAGGTGAAGCATTGACCAATTTGGCAGCTGCGAATATTCGTAGCCTGAATGAAGTCAAGCTTTCTGCAAACTGGATGGCTGCAGCAGGGCACAGCGGTGACGATGCTGCCCTTTATGAAACGGTTAAAGCCATTGGTATGGAACTGTGTCCGGCACTCGGTATTGCGATCCCCGTTGGCAAAGACTCCATGTCTATGAAAAGTGTTTGGCAGGACGAGTCAGGCGAACACAGCGTTACTGCCCCTGTGTCTTGTGTAATCAGTGCCTTTGCACCGGTAAGTGATGTTAATAAAACGCTGACACCTCAAATTAAAGTACCGTTTGAAAGTTCAAAAGTATTATTGTTAGACTTGTCTGGTGGTCAACAGCGTTTAGCCTGTTCCGCTTTGGCACAAGTTTACCAACAGGTCGGCACACAAACACCGGATGTTGATCAAGCTGATTTATTAAAGCGAGGTTTTGAGGCGCTACAAGCTTTAGTTAAAGACGAATTATTGCTGGCTTATCATGACCGTTCCGACGGTGGCTTAATTGTGAGCTTGCTGGAAATGGCCTTTGCAGGTCGTTGTGGTTTAGATATCACAATTGATTCTGATGAGGCTCTGGCAACCTTATTTAACGAAGAACTGGGTGTCGTTATTCAAGTCAGTGAGCACAATAGGGCTAAAGTGAATGAAGTGTTAGCCTCTTTTGGTCTAACTGAATGCGTTACCGAAATTGCCCAACCAACAGCTGGTGAAGTAATTAGTATTGCTCACAATGGCGTAGAAATTATCTCAGCCTCACGAGTTGATCTGCACCGTACTTGGTCAGCGACGACACATCAAATGCAAAGCCTGCGTGATAATCCAGAATGTGCTCAGCAAGAGTACGACCGACTTCTAGATACTGATGATAGTGGTCTATTCACGCAACTTAGTTTTGACTGCAAAGATGATATTACCGCCCCTTACATTGGCGGCAATAAGCCTAAGATAGCGATTTTGCGTGATCAGGGCGTGAATAGCCATGTTGAAATGGCGGCCGCATTCACTCAGTCAGGTTTCAGCTCGATTGATGTCACCATGACTGACATCATTGAAGGGCGAGTCTCTTTAGATCAGTTTAAAGGTCTAATTGCCTGTGGTGGTTTTTCTTACGGTGATGTTTTAGGAGCAGGTGAGGGTTGGGCAAAATCAATTCTGTTTAACTCGAAAATAGCGGATCAATTTTCCACTTATTTTGCACGTGAAGATGCATTTTCTCTCGGCATTTGTAACGGTTGCCAAATGTTGTCCAATCTAAAAAGCATTATTCCAGGCGCCGATCACTGGCCACGTTTCGTGAGAAACTTGTCTGAACAATACGAAGCGCGAGTTGCTCAAATTGAAATACCGCAAAGCAACTCTGTATTACTAGCTGATATGCATGGATCACAATTTCCTGTCGTGGTCGCACACGGAGAAGGGCGTGCTGAATTTAGTTCAGCGCAAGCTTTAGCTGCGGTAGATAATTCAATAGCGCTACGTTATATTGATTACGAGGGTCAAACTGCAGAAAAATACCCAGCCAATCCAAATGGTTCCCCTAATGGTATTGCTGGTCTAACTAACGCAGATGGTCGTATTACTATCTTAATGCCACACCCTGAGCGAGTGTTCCGTTCGGTCACCAATTCGTGGCGTGACGAAAGCTGGGGAGACTACAGTCCATGGATGCGCATGTTCCG
>JALZWI010000144.1 GCA_023299895.1 Arenicella sp.
CAAATACAAATCACCTCTGCCTCTATTGATGATGCTTATAAAGATGCAAGCTTGAGGCGCACTATGGCAATGATCACTTCGGACAGTTTAGAGCATCCGCTGGTATTAGATATCTTTAATGTTGCTAGTGATACTAATCATCAATATGACTTACCGATTTACTACGCGGGTCATATTATGTCGCACGATATAGAATTGGCCGCAAACGCTAAAACATTATCGCAACTAGGTGATGAAAATGGTTACCAATATCTATGGGACCGTGGGCAAGGAAGCATTGATCAATCAATGGCTCAGATTACTTGGTTAAATGATGATCGTTTTTATACCTACAGTGTTGAAGGTGGTGACCATCAAGAAATGATTTTTGCTCAAGTTGGTGCCAATGATCCTAACTTTAATCTACGCAACGAAAATGCATTAATACAACGGGTAAAAGATGCGAGCGATCACACTTTTGTTTCAGCGTTAGAGACTCACGGTGAATACAACGGTACCGCTGAGTTTACTATTAATGCAGTGAGTAGCGTGGTGTCAATACAGTCTAGTAAACACAGTAATTCAGATGTGGTAACTGTTGGCTTGACCGATGGAACAATGCTTACATTAGCGATTGCGTATGCAAGTGACTCTGATGAGACACATACGGTTACTCATTTAGACAAACAAATTCAATGGGTAGGTTCTTACTCATTAATAGAAGAACAAAACGAATAAGATATTATGAATAAGCAAACACCTCCATTTGTATACGCAGACTCAAGCACAATAGAAGAAGTTGATGTAGGGATTAAGCGTCAGTTTTTAGCTTACGGACCAGAATTAATGGCTGTAAAAGTCTGGTTTGAAGAAGGTACGGTTGGGTATGAACATCACCACACTCATACTCAAGTTAGTTACGTTGTAAGCGGTGAGTTTGAAGCAATGATTGATGGAGAAAAACGACTTCTAAAGGAAGGCGATTCGTTTTATGTCGCGCCAAACAAATTGCATGGAGCGGTTTGTAAAAAAGCAGGTGTACTAATCGATATGTTCAGTCCACTACGAGAAGACTTTTTAGGAGAAGAAAAGCAATGAAAATAAATAATTTAAGGTGGTGGGTTGTCGGTCTTGTGGCGTTGGCTGCAGTAATCAATTATATCGATCGAAATGCACTAGGCGTTCTTTGGCCATTTATGGGAAACGACATATATCCTGATAAAAATGCGGATGAACTAAAAGCTGTTTTAGGTACTGTTAGTACTGTGTTTTTGATTTGTTATGCCTTAGGTCAAGCCATATTTGGAAAGATATTTGATTGGATAGGTACTCGATTAGGTTTTGCTTTATCGATTGGCGTATGGTCTATCGCAACAGCGTTGCATGCGTTTGCGCAAGGCGTGTTAAGTTTTAGTATTTTTCGTGGTTTGCTGGGTTTATCTGAGGCTGGTAACTGGCCAGGTGCGGCAAAGGCAAATGCTGAATGGTTTCCAAGCGGGGAGCGTGCACTTGCACAGGGTATTTTTAATTCTGGTGCCTCTATTGGCGCGCTAATATCAATACCATTAATTGCATGGTTGTCGGAGTTTATGACTTGGCAACAAATTTTTATAGTGATCGGTCTGGTTGGAATGTTATGGCTAATTCCTTGGCTAGTGTTAGTGAAAGCACCACCTATGAAGCACCCGTTGATAACGGAAGAGGAAAGACAATACATTCTTTCTGGGCAAAAGACAGAAAATGAAGATGGCTCCGATTATCAATTAGATGAATACTCACCAACGACGGCTCAAGTGTTATCTCACAAGCAAAGTTGGGGGATTATTATCGCAACGGCCGCAATCGATCCAATATGGTGGCTGTTTGTGATTTGGATTCCAACGTATTTGGTTGAGGTATATAACTTTAATCTGCAGGACATTAAGGAGCTAGGTTGGGTTCCTTATGTCGGTGCCATGATAGGTGCATGGACTGGTGGACTGTTAGCGCAAAATCGGATGAAGGCTGGTTGGAGCGTCAATAAAACACGTAAATCAATTATTGTACTTGGCTGCTTGATAATGCTACCTGCATTGTTGATGTTGTCAAACCCTGGCACCCCATTTGCTACAGTCATTATTATGGGGATTGTCTTATTTGGCTTTCAAGTAGCCATTGGCAATATTCAAACATTGCCAAGT
Organism: Arenicella sp.; assembly: GCA_023299895.1. The sequence continues at coordinate 2,160 of JALZWI010000144.1, forward strand.
GATTTTTTTGGCAAGAATAGCGTTGGCACGTTAGCTGGCATATCAGGCATGGCCGCAAAATTTGCCGCAGCCGGTTTGGTTGCAGCAGTACCTTTTTTAACAGCCGGTGGAAACTATACCAACGCATTTGTAATAGGTGCCGGTTTAGCCTTAACCGTGATGTTTAGTATTTTGATTTTATGTCCAAAAATTGAGCCATTAAAACCTAAGAGTTAAACAAACAACAAATCCTTTGAGTGCTAGATAAATTTTTTTGAATTAAAACTTTTAAGCACTCAACTAAATAAATATAAATTTAATCTACAAAGTAGTTAGGAACTGATTATGAAACTTAAAAATAAAGTGATTATTGTAACTGGCGGTGCACGAGATATCGGCAAGGCTATCTCTATTAAATTAGCATCTGAAGGCGCTAAAGTAGCAATTAATTATTTCGGTTCAGAGCAAGGGGCTAAAGATACTCTTGCTGAAATCGAAGCTTCAGGTTGGCAAGCTTTGATACTGCAAGGCGATATGACAAAACAAGATGATGTCATAGCCCTAGTAGAAAAAGCTAAAACGGCTTTCGATAGTCAAGAAATCCATGGTC
>JALZWI010000145.1 GCA_023299895.1 Arenicella sp.
CTGTGGATCGCCAAACGATTAATCAAGGCATAAAAATCCAACGTAAACGGCGTGGTATTGAGGCCGAGTTAGTTGATCAAGGTGATTATTATATGCACCCAGATGGTCGGCAAATTCGCATGCTACGCAAAAAAGATGTTTATGTGATTGAGTCCGATAATACCGAGCGTTCAATGCAACGGGCTAAAGGCCAATTCGGTGATCGAATTCAGAATGTTGCGAGTCACAGATTGGGCGGTAACAAGGTTGTTAGAATTGATAACGGCGAAGCAGTCAAACGTCGCCGCAATGAAACATTTGATATCACAGCTGGTATGGTTGAATCGGCAGATAACTCAATTAGAAACTTAAAGTCGGTATTCGCCAATGAACAAGGCGACGGTGATATTTTATTAATGCCAAAATTGACCGTTAAGTTAGCTGATGGCGTAGATCCAATAGCAGCACTTGCTCGCTTAAATAGCAAATATGGCTTAGTGCTAGATCGAAAGTTAAGAGTGTCAGGCAATGTTTATAGCTTGTCGCTAAAAACACAAAGATCCGAAAGCCAACAATTTGCGTTGGTGCGTTCAGTGATGAACGACGCGATGATTGAATGGGCTGAGCCACAGTTTGTGGCCAAGGCTGAAAAAACTAGGTTTGAACCGAATGATGCTTTTTTCGATGAACAGTGGTATTTGCGCAATACTGGTCAGCAGCGTTCAAGGTGTGACACTGATTGTGATGCTAATAATGCCTGGGGTATTAACTTGGGCAGTTTGGATGGAGGCTCACAAACAACTGTAGAGGGCTCACCAGCAGTTAGTGGTACAAATATGGTTATTGCAATCATTGATGATGGTGTTCAGTTAAATCATGAAGATTTAGATATTTGGACAAATCCTGATGAGGCTAATACGAATAACAATAGCGATGAGGATGGAAATGGTTATGTAGACGACTGGCGTGGTTGGGATTTCGTGATCGATAGCAGCACCAACGATCGACTTCAAAACGCTAACAATGGGGGCGCCGGTACTTGTGGTAGTGATGGTGTTGATAGTACCCCTGGAGAAGATAATGACCCTAGCCCCCAAAACACGAGTGACTGCGTTACCACTCAAGGTGATGATGTCGAAAATGATGATCATGGTACTGCTGTTGCTGGACTGTCTGCTGCAATTGGTAACAATAATCAAGGTGTTGCTGGGACTGCCTATAATGCTAAGATTTTACCGATCCGCCTAATCTCAGATTTTGATACTCTGCCAATCACTACTTTCCCAAATAATCCGAGTTTTTGTAATCGTGCGGCTGAGGCAATGGAATATGCTGGTGCCTACGCTGATGTGGTCAGTAATAGTTGGACTATGCTAGACCAATGCGTGGCATTAGAAACGGCGATTGCTAACGTTACTTCTGGCGCTATAAATGTAAATGGTGGGCAATTGACCTCAAAACGATCAAACGGCTCGCCAGTTTTATTTGCCAGTGGCAATCAAGCGTCTGGATGGGTCAAAATCTCAATTCCAGTAAGCGCAGGTGAGCATGCTTATGAATGGCGTTTTTTACGGGATAATCTTACTGTCGATAATAATGATGATGATGGAAACAGAGCTTGGTTGGATGATGTTACTTGGCCGAGTGATTCCTCTGTCAGTGTCAACTTTGAGACTAATACATTACAAGGTTATGGATTTGATACAGGCAACGTTGAAGCAAGCAATGTTTGCACTCCTGGGTGTACAGGATTTTTGACCGGTAATGCGCTGTGGTCAATAGGGTCACCGCCAGAGTCAATATTAGGTGGAAGTCAAGCTGCTTTAATTAATGCTGCTGCAACTGATTGCGGTAATACTTATTTACATATTTTGCGTGATGAGGCTGTAGCAGGGAATATTTCTTTTTGGGTATGGGTTGATACTAACACTGCCATGGCTGATAAGTTTGAATTTTTAATTGATGGTGAAGAGCAACTTAGTTTTGGTGATTTAGACTTAGAAGTTCGGAATGGCGTAATTGCTTATCCAGCAAACCTAAGCAGCAATACTAATGGCGTGATTTCGGTTGGTGCAAGTAACTCTGGGGATTTATTGGCAGTTGATACCCCTAGTTTAACTGCTGAAACCCGAGCATACTATAGTCAGTACGGCTCTAACTTAGACGTGGTTGCACCGTCTAGCAATCAACAACTTGGCATCACGACCACTGACCGATTTGGTGCAAATTCAGTTGGGTATAACAATGGGTCTGAAAGTATTGGTAATAATCGATATACCAATACCTTTGGTGGCACCTCTGCCTCGACACCCATGGTCGCTGGTATCGCTGCTGCTTTATTGGCAGTAGACACGAACTTGTCTGCTGTTGATGTGAAAAATATTCTAAGGAATACAGCTGATCAGATTGGTGGTGTTGCTTACCTTGGTGGTCGCAATGATTTTTATGGCCATGGTCGGGTAAATATGTATTCTGCTTTGGTTGACGCAGGTGGAATAGTTAATAACATTGGTGACGCTGATAGTTGTAATAGCTCTGGTGAAATATTCAACTTTACTTCAGCCCATAATATTTTTGCCCCAGAGCCTATATTCTTCTGCCCAGCGATCGGTGAAGTCCCTGTCACTGAAGTCGATGAATTATGTTTCCCAATAGTGGCATCCAACGGTAATCTCGCGGTCATTTGTCTATGATCAACAAACCAAGACTTTAGTATCAGACTTAAGTCTAATAAATTACTCTAAAAATAGTGCTTTAGTCTGATGGTTTTGATAATATTAAAAGCATGGAAGCTTGCTTTAAGTCGGGTTTGATCAAGTAACGAAGCCATTTCGGTTTCTATAGTAGTTGGCTTAGGTTTCCTTAAGATAAAGTTAACTTATATAGGGTTACATCATGTCGAACAAAATTGATATTCGTAGTGTCAAAATGGAATGGTTAAATAGTCAATGTTTGATGCAAATATCGAAGTATACAAGGGCTAGATTTGATCACGACGCACAGATTATGAATTTGCGCGATGCAGATATTTTACAACAGGTCATTGACCATGCTCATTTGACTGAAAGTGAGCAATTAAAGGATATTTATCGACAACTCAAACAGAATATTAAAACTTGTCTAGCCGATAACTCAATTGCAAGAGAAGTGTCTTGTGCGACAATCCCAGATTACTTAATTGCCGACTCAGAGGATACCAAGGTACCGCGTAGAGAAGTTGTTAAACGCTGGTTTAATTCAAACATTACTTCTTTTAATTAATCTTTTAGTTTCTACTACTTTAGTAGCCATTACTTGTCTAACTAGTCAGCGTTGTAACGCCGTCGCTGCCGCCCAACAACAAAACATCAGCACCTCGTTGTGCGAATAAACCATTAGTCACAACCCCTGCAATTTGATTTATCTTTTGCTCTAGCTCGACTGGGTTTTCAATTTTTAAGTCATGCACGTCAATAATCAGATTGCCGTTATCGGTCACCACGCCATCACGCAAGATTGGGTTACCACCCAATTTTACTAGCTGCCGAGCTATATAGGATTTAGCCATCGGAATGACTTCGACAGGCAGTGCAAAAGCACCCAGAGTATTCACCAGTTTTGAATCGTCGGCGATACAGATAAATTTGTCACTGGCGGCGGCGACAATTTTCTCTCGTGTTAGTGCTGCACCACCGCCTTTGATTAAATGTAGGTGCTTAGTCGATTCGTCAGCGCCATCGATATAGATAGGCAAGTCACCGGACTGGTCGAGTTCCATTACCTTTATGCCATGTCCTCTTAAACGTTCTGCGCTGGCTTCTGAGCTTGCCACCGCGCCGTCGATATTGCCTTTAATTTTAGCCAGTTCATCAATGAATAAGTTGGCAGTAGAGCCGGTGCCGACGCCTATGACCCAGTCCCATTCAATGTATTCAATTGCAGCTTGTGCGACGAGTTGTTTGGCTTGTTCTGGAGTCATAGTCTTTTCTTTTGCTAAAGTTTATACACGTTGATAGGTGACGTAATCAAATTTGAGGTCGTTGTCGTTATTTTGAATCCGCGTAACTTCTTTGAAATCAGCCGATGAAAAATTCGGGAAGTATGTGTCGGCATCCGGAGCATCGTAAACTTCGGTTATTTCCATTGAGCTTGCAAAGCTTATAAACAATTTATAAATTTGCCCGCCACCAATTACAAAAGCTTTGCCGGTATTTTCTTGTTCGGCAAGTTCGATGGCACGATCCAATGAGTCAGCAATACTAACGCCATCTGCCTGCCAGTTTGTATTGGCGGTTAACACAATATTCAACCGCCCAGGCAAAGCACGACCAATTGAGTCAAAGGTCTTGCGACCCATGATAATGGGCGAACCCATGGTGATTTCTTTAAAGCGTGGTAAGTCACCTGGCAGGTGCCATAGCAGTTCATTGTTGTGACCCATCTCACCGTTGGCACCAATCGCAGCAACTAGAATAATCTCCATAGTTAAATAGCCTTAAATATATTTAAACAGCCTTGAGCGGATAAACAGCCTTGAGCGCATTAACAGCCTTGAGCTCATTAAACAGCCACGGGCGCTTTAATCGCGCTGCCAGGTTGATAATCTTGTAATTCAAAATCATCAAATTGGAAATCAAACAGACTAGTGACTGTTGAATTAATCTTCATTGATGGCAGTGCTTTAGGGCTGCGACTGAGTTGTTCGTTGACCTGATCAATATGATTATTATAAATATGTACGTCACCAAAAGCGTGTACAAAATCACCCAGTTGTAAATTGCATACTTTTGCGACCATCATGGTGAGTAAGGCGTAACTCGCAATATTAAATGGCACACCCAAGAATAAATCGGCACTGCGTTGATATAATTGGCAGCTCAGTCTGTTGTCATGCGAGACATAGAACTGAAACAGTGTATGGCAAGGTGGTAAACCAGCTTTAGCCATTTCTTCGATCTCAGCGGGGTTCCAGGCCGAGACAATTAAGCGTCGTGAAGTCGGATTGGTTTTGATCTCGTTAATCACCCAAGCCAATTGGTCAATGCCAGAAAAATTACGCCACTGCTTACCGTAGACTGGGCCGAGTTCGCCCCATTGTTTGGCAAAGTCATCGTCTTGTTTGATTTTGGTGATGAATTCTTCTAGCTTGTATTGCCATTCGCAGGAATGTTTTTTAAATTCTTTGTCTAAACCATTTTTGACTAAGTAATTTTGAAACGGCCATTCGTTCCAAATGCCGACATTATTTTCAATCAGATATTTAATATTGGTATCACCACGCACGAACCACAGTAGTTCGTGAATAATGCCACGTAGAAATACTTTTTTAGTGGTTAATAGTGGAAAGCCCTCGGCAAGGTCGCAGCGAATCTGCCGACCAAAGACACTGCGCGTACCGGTACCAGTACGGTCGTCTTTGCCGACACCGTTGTCTTTAACGTCTTGCAGTAAGTCTAAGTAGGCTTTCATTAATTTTAGCTCTCTCGAGCAATAGCTCGATAACCAATGTCGGTACGACTGAACATGCCATCCCAAGAGATTTTATCGACTGACTCGTAGGCCGCTTGTTGTGCCGCAGTCACGCTATCACCCAATGCGGTAACACACAGCACTCGGCCACCGCTGGTGATCACAGCGCCATCGTCATTATTCGCAGTACCAGCATGAAAGGTTTTACAGTTATCGTTGTCACAATCATCCAGACCATTGATAACGAGACCTTTTGCATAACTTTCAGGGTATCCGCCAGCAGCCAGAACAACACCTAAGGCAGCACGTGAATCCCATTCACAAGTTACGTTGTCTAAAGTTTGATCTAACGCTGCCAAACATAAATCAGCCAAGTTCGATTTTAAACGCATTATAATCGGCTGTGTTTCAGGGTCACCAAAACGGCAATTGTACTCTAATACTTTTGGCGTTCCGTCTGGCGCAATCATAATGCCGGCATACAAAAATCCTGTGTAAGGGTAGCCGTCAGCTTTCATGCCTTCAACCGTTGGCACAATAACCTCTTGCATAATGCGGTCATGCATTGCGTCTGTTACAACGGGTGCTGGTGAATACGCACCCATACCACCCGTGTTTGGCCCTTGGTCGCCATTATCTCGGGCTTTGTGATCTTGTGAGGTGGCGAGTGGCAAGATATTGGTGCCGTCGACCATACAAATAAAGCTGGCTTCTTCACCGGCTAAGAACTCTTCGACCACCACGCGTGCACCCGCATCGCCAAATTTGTTGTCGATTAACATATCGCGTGCAGCGGCTTGCGCTTGTTCGACAGTAGTGGCGACAATCACGCCTTTGCCTGCGGCAAGGCCATCAGCTTTAACTACAATCGGCGCACCTTGTTCATTAATATACGCACAGGCTTTATCAGCATCGGTGAATACGCCATAAGCGGCAGTAGGGATGTCGTGATTGGCTAAAAAATCTTTGGTAAACGCTTTGGAGCCTTCTAATTGGGCTGCACCTGCTGTTGGGCCAAAGCATTTGAGGCCGGCGTCGGTAAACGCATCCACAACACCCATGACTAATGGTGCTTCCGGTCCGACGATGGTTAAATCAATGTCTTCTTGTTGAGCAAAACTGAGAAGGCCGGTGATATCTTCCACGCCGATATTTACGTTACTGACTTTCGCTTCTCCTGCTGTGCCAGCATTGCCTGGCGCAACATAGACATGGTGAACAGAATTAGCTTGAGCTACTTTCCAAGACAGCGCGTGCTCACGTCCGCCGCTACCAATAATTAAGACTTTCATAGAGAGTTAGTAAATGCTTTTATAATTAACCAGCGATTCTACATTGCTCAAAATAAAATGTCTTGAGCGATAACTGACTAAGCTTGAATTTATCTAAATTTGTTGTATCAGGTTTTTAAATCGTAAGCTTAAACACCAACAAAAGCTGGCTGCATAGTGTTAACCTGTGCGCGTTTAACATATTGGGATATTTTTGATGGACACACTACTTAATGCTTGGGTTAATAAAATACCTGGTGCAGCAAACTATGCACAATACATAGTTACAGCAGTTTCAGTATTGTTGGTTTTATTCGGCGCTTTATTGAGCTACTTTGTAGTGAAGAGCGTCATTGTCTACTTTATCAACAAGCTATTCAGCCGCACTAAATCAAATTTGGATGATGTGTTTGTCAAGCGACGCGTGTTTAATCGACTTGCTTATATTGTTCCAGCGTGGATTGTGTATAAATTGATTCCGGCTGCGCTGAATGATTACCCTTTGCTAAGCAATGCTTTCACCACACTAGTTGCCATTTATCTTATCTTGGCAGTGATGATGGTGGTTGATTCAGTGATCAATTCATTGTTGGATATATATCAAACGTATCCAGTATCAAAGCGTGTGCCTATTCAAAGTTTTGCTCAAGTCGCAAAACTGCTCATCTATTTTGTTGCCGCGATCGCAATTGTGTCGTTGGTTTTAGGTGAGTCGCCATTGAAATTATTTGCTGGTTTGGGCGCGATGACCGCTGTTTTGATGCTGGTGTTCAAAGACCCAATTTTAGGATTCGTTGCCGGCTTACAACTTAGTTACAATAAAATGGTGCGCTTGGGCGACTGGGTTGAGATACCACAGCATAATGCCGATGGTGACATTCTCGAAATTGGCTTAACTACCGTCAAGGTGCAGAATTTCGATAACACCATTACCACTGTTCCGACTCAAAGCTTGATCAATGAGTCATTTAAAAACTGGCGCGGCATGCAAGAATCAGCGGGCCGGCGTATTAAGCGTGCAATTTACATTGACCTAAGTTCTATTCGATTTTGCGATCAAGATGCATTGAGTCGATATGCAAAGGTTGATTACATACAGGAATATATAGAGCGTAAGAAAGAAGAAGTCGACCAGCATAATCAAAAAAACGTGACTAATACTGAGTCAGTGACCAACCATCGCCGGCTGACTAATGTTGGTACTTTTCGCGCCTATGTTCTTGGGTATTTAAAAAATCACCCAAATATAAATCAAAATCTAACATTGCTGGTTCGCCAATTGGCGCCAACCGAGGCAGGCTTACCCTTAGAAATTTACACGTTCAGTTCAGAGAAAGACTGGATCAAGTATGAAGCCATTCAAGCTGATATATTCGATCACCTTTTTGCAATCGCACAAGAATTTGACCTAACTGTATTTCAAAAACCTTCTGGTGCTGACCTACAACGGTTTGGCATGAATGATTGTAGATAGAGTGTCGCCAAGTGGTTTTAGGTGATGCAATCAATCTTAGTTATTTTGCGCCACTAAACTTTAACTGTCGCCAAGCTTCATAGGCAACAATCGCGACAGTGTTGGATAGGTTTAAACTGCGATTATTTGGTGCCATTGGTAAAGTTAGCTGCTGTTCATCAGCAACGGATGTAATCACTTCTTTGGGCAACCCGCGTGTTTCTGGACCAAATACAAAGTAGTCGCCTTCGGTAAAATTAGCATCACTGTAAACTAGGCTGCTGTGGGTAGATAAGGTGAATAAACGTGTCGGTGATTCGGCTTGGATAAACGCAGGGTAGTTTGCGTGAATCGTAATGGCTTCCCAATCAGTGTAATCAAGACCTGCTCGGCGAAGTTTTTTTTCATCAGGGTCAAAGCCCAGAGGCTCAATCAAATGTAGCTGTGCGCCTACGTTACTGCACAGTCGAATGATATTACCTGTATTAGGGGCAATTTCAGGTTCGTAGAGAACAATATTAAGCATTTGACTAGAACGGTTTCACGACGACTAAGATAACAATGCCGACTAATAATAAGACAGGCGCTTCATTCATAAATCGAAAGAATACATGGCCTTGTTTCACGTCATTTGTGGTGAACTTTTTAATCATTGCCCCACACCAAATATGATAAGCCAATAAACACAAGACAAGCAATAATTTGGCGTGCAACCAACCACCTGAAAAACCATAGCCTAGCCAAAGCCAGATACCAAAAACAAAGGTGGCCATCATTGATGGGTTCATGATGCCTTTATAGAGCTTACGCTCCATTACTTTGAAACGCGCTTGGCTAATTTCATCATCGGACATTGAGTGATAAACGAACAATCTAGGTAAGTAGAAGATACCAGCCATCCAGCAGATGACCGCGATGATATGTAAAGCTTTAATCCACAGGTACATGAGTTATAATATGTAATTAGTTAATCAGCAAGCTTATCACTGGCGGCTTAAGTTTTCAGTACCCGAGGGATGTTTGTGAAGAAAACATGGACCTTTAACTCTGGATTTTGGTTACTTTGTAATATATTGTAAATACACAGGGTGCTTTATTATACAAAAACAACTTAAAAACAATGACTTAATATTTAAATTGACAAAGATCAAGTAAAATCTTAAAACAAAGATGATATATTACGTGTCACTCAATGTTTGAATATGGGTTGCTCTTGATAGAGCAGTACTTCAATTATCAATAAACTTACACTTAAACGGGGCAGTTAACAATGAACTTAATAATTAGAAAAACAATGGTCGCGGGCGCAGTCGCATCCGTGGTTGCATTATCTGGTTGCGCTACATCAGCAAACACTTACGATTCATCTCGTACTGGCACAACTAGCGGCGGTCTAACGGCGGCTGAATTAGACAAACGCGAGCAAGACTTGGTTGCACGTGAAGCAGCACTAAGAGCCCAAGGCGGTTCTACTGGCAGTGCAAATGTTGCATTGGGTGGTGGTGACTTATTACCGCCAAACGCTCAAGCTGGAGAATGTTATGCGCGTATTTGGGTTGACGCTGAGTATCGTGTAGCAACTGAAGAAGTATTAGCTTCTGAAGCAAGTACAAAAATTGATGTGGTACCCGCTGAGTATCAAACTGTTACAGAGCGTGTTTTGGTAAGCGCAGCATCTAGTCGATTGGAGACGATTCCAGCAGTCTATGGTACTGAAACTGAGACTCTTAAAATTCGTGACGGTCAACGTCTCTGGAAAGTTGCTCTCACAGGCAATAGTGCTCCAGCAAGTGATGCTTTATTAGCTGCCGCGTCTGCCCATGGTATTAATTTGGATTCTGCAACACCAGGTATGTGTTTCCATGAACATTACACGCCTGCTACATATCGAACAGAGTCTGAGCAAGTAGTTCAAAGAGCTGCAACTGAAGAGGTTACGCTGATTCCTGCTCAGTATGAAATGGTCGAGAAACAAGTTTTGATTAGCGAAGCTTCAACTCGTATTGAAACTGTTCCAGCTGTCTATGAAACACAAACAGAGCAAGTTCTTGATAAAGCAGCTCATACTATTTGGACAGTAGGCACGGGCCCGATTCAAAGAATTGATGAAGGAACTGGTGAAATTATGTGTTTGGTAGAAGTACCAGCAACTTACAAGACTATTTCAAAACAAGTTTTGAAAACACCAGCATCAACACGTACTGTTGAAATCCCTGCTGTTTATAAAACAGTTTCTGTACGTCAAGAAATATCTTCAGCAAGCGAGCAACGTACACCTGTTCCTGCTGTATACGGTTCAGTTGAACGTACGGTACTTGATCAAGCAGGTGGCTTTGTTTGGCATCCAGTGGAGAACTTGGATCACCCTGCGGCAACGCGTACGGGCAACCAAATTTGTTTAACTGAGACTCCTCCAGAGTATCGTACAGTTGAGCGCACGGTTGTAACAACACCAGCACAGAGTCGTAGTATTGAAATTGCTGCTGAGTACGCTGATGTTGAAGTGACTAAATTGGTTCGTTCAGCCAGCGAAAACGTAGAAGTGATTCCAGCTACTTACCGTACTATCGAGAAGCGCGAGCTTGTTCGAGACGGATTTATGGACTGGCGCTCTATCCTTTGTGAGACGAATATGACGACTGCAAGAATTGGTCAAATTCAACGTTCTTTACTCGATGCTGGTTATGATATCGGCCCTGGCGGTGTAGATGGCGTGATTGGTTTAGACACAATCAAAGCCGTGAATGCATTCCAACAAGCTAACAACTTACCTGTCGATAAGTATCTTAATATCGAAACTGTAAAAGCGTTAGGTGTTTCTGTTCAATAGAACCTGAAACAACGTAGTTTATGAGGCCCGTATAAGAAATTATACGGGCCTTTTTATATTCAGAACCTAGGTATCCCTTTGTGAGGTGTGAATGGTATAGCGCGGTCGCATGGGTGCGAAGGAGCGCATAGTTCAGGATGGACGACCGTAAGCGACTTATATCAGGTTAACGAAATATCAAAAGTACAATTATGAAAGAGCGTATTGCCAAGCTTTAGCTGCCCCATTGATGGTGCGAATAACAGAATATGACCCTAACTCGAATCAAACCATAAACACTAAAAAATCGTCTTACCTCTTGACTTTAACTTACCCATCCCTATTATTAGCACTCGCTGGCGTTGAGTGCTAATAACGCCGCTTTATACGTATTTTAAACCTTAATTAAACAGTTATTTTTGGAGGCCCAAACAATGGCTATTCGTCCACTACACGATCGTGTTCTAGTTCGTCGACTTGAAGAAGAAACAATGAGCGCAGGCGGAATCGTAATTCCTGATTCAGCAAAAGAAAAACCAGCTGAAGGCAAGATTATTGCTGCAGGTAATGGCAAAATTTTAGAAAATGGCGATGTTCGCGCACTTGACGTTAAAGTTGGTGACAAAGTCCTTTTCGGCAAGTACGCAGGTACTGAAGTGAAAGTAGACGGTGAAGAGTTGATCGTTATGCGAGAAGACGACATCGTCGGCATTGTAGAGTAATAAGTTAGGTATTTGCCCTCACTCTTCGTTATAAAAAATGATCGGTTGGTCACGTATTAACTATACGCTCCTGCCTTCCGCTTTTTTATGCCTCGATTGAGAACAAATCCCAAGTATCTAAAGATCTATATTTAAATATTTTAAACAGAATTTTTTGAGGTAATAAACATGTCAGCAAAAGACGTAAAATTCGGTGATGACGCGCGAGTCAAGATTCTTGCCGGTGTCAACATTCTAGCCGATGCAGTTAAAGTTACATTAGGTCCTAAAGGTCGTAATGTTGTTTTAGATAAATCATATGGCGCACCTACTGTCACTAAAGA